>JAXMLI010000308.1:0-6601 GCA_034368785.1 Smithellaceae bacterium
TCCTCTACGGAAGCATGTGGGGAGGCACGGAACTGATGGCAAGGTCATTTGGCGAGGGCCTCGCGGCCGGGGGCCTCAAGGTAAACGTAATGTCGGTGGATGCCTGCCACCGGAGCGATATCATCAATGAGATACATCTGGCCGGAGTCCTGGTCGTGGGATCATCAACCCTGAACGGCCAAATCCTCCCGGCCATAGCGGACGTGCTTACCTATATGAAGGGGCTCAAACCGGTCATCCCTCTTGGCGCGGCCTTCGGCGCCTACGGCTGGTCCGGAGAAGCCGCCGCCCAAATCGAAGAGGTCTTGCGGGCGTTGAAGATCGAGCTTGTGGGCGAGGCAATCCGGGTGAAAAACCGACCGGGAGGGGCAACCCTGGCGGACTGTTACGAACGGGGGCTGCTTCTGGCGGGAAGACTGAACGAAAAATTGGCGACTTCGTAAAGAAGTTCCCTGTCCCCCCCGGGGTGACGCGGGGATGGCGGAACGGTTATTTGACCCCATCCCCACCCCTCCCCTTGAAGGGGAGGGAGCTTGGGGCTTTAGTTTTCCCCTTGAGAGGATGTTAAATTGATCAAGGCAAGTTCATACACCTTTAAAATCCTTCGGTCTGACGCGGCGGAACCGGAAAGGGATCCCCATTTCGCCTCCTACCGGATCAAGGTCATTCCGGGCCTGACCGTCCTTACCGTCCTGTTGCGAATCCGGGATGAACTGGACGGTTCCCTGGCCTTTCGTAACTCCTGCCGTTCCGCGGTCTGCGGTTCCTGCGCGATGGTGATAAACGGAAAGATCGATCTGGCCTGCCGCACCCAGGTATCCTCCTTCGGAAGCGACCAGATTATCTTGGAACCCCTGCCAAACCTCGACATCATCAAAGACCTCGTGGTGGATATGGGGCCCTTCTGGGCCACCTATGAGAAGATCAGGCCCTACCTGGTGCGCCGGGGGGCTGATCCGGAAAAGGAGCTGCCCCAGAGCGAGGACGAACGAAGGCGGATTGATCAGTATGTAAACTGCATCCTCTGCGCCTCCTGCTACGGGGCCTGCCCGGTTCTGGGCCGTGACCCCGATTATCTTGGTCCCCATGCCTTCGCTAAGCTCGAGCGATTCCTGGCCGACTCCCGCGACGAAAGACCCGGCAGCGTCCTGGATGAGGTTAATGACGAACAGGGCCTTTGGGGTTGCGATACCCTGCTGCGCTGCATTGACGCCTGCCCCAAGGACGTGCGACCCACCGATTCGATCGTGAGCCTCCGTAAAAGGCTTTTGAAACACAAAATGAAGGGAATGATGGGGAGGGGCTCAGAATGAAACTGCCATATTCACTGGTAAATCGCCGCACCTTTCTCAACGGCCTCTTCGGGGGATGGTTGCTGGCCTTCTTCTCGGGCAGTTTGTACGCCCTCTTTAAATTCGCCTTCCCCACTTTAGGCAAGGAACCGGATTTCGTGGTCCTGAAGGCGGCGGACTATCTGGACATCGCGCCAAACAGCACCAAGGCCTTTGCCTGGGGCGGCAAGGTGGGACTCTTTTTCAAGAAGACCGACGGGACGATGATGGCCATCAAGGGCGTCTGCTCCCATATGGACTGCAATGTCGTTTACAAACCGCTGGACAGGAAATTCTACTGCGCCTGTCACAAGGGCTGGTTTGATGATACGGGGCGGAATATCGAGGGACCGCCGCCCAAACCGCTGGAGATATTCGTTTACACCATCGAAGAGGAGAAACTCATCGTGGCAAGGAAAGGGGTAAAGGTTGAACTTCCTAAGGCTTAAGGACTGGTTTTCTGAACGCTACGATCTGGGCGACCTCAAAAAGATGGCCGGGGAGAAGCTCGTTCCCGTCCATCGTTACGAATTCCTCTACTATACCGGCGGGATTACCCTGTTTCTCTTTGTCCTCCAGTTCGTGACCGGCATGATCCTTTCCTTCTATTACGTTCCCCATCCGGAACATGCCCATAAAAGCATCATCGAGATCGTGACCAAGCTGAACCTGGGCTGGTTTTTCCGGTCTTTTCACCATTGGGGCGCCCAGCTTTTAATGGTCTTTGTCTTTATCCACCTTTTCGGCACCCTGCTCACGAAGTCCTACCGGAAACCCCGGGAATTCCTCTGGTTCAGCGGCCTGATCCTCTTGGGCATCACCATTTTCTTCGGCCTCAGCGGCTATCTTCTGCTCTGGGATGAGCGGGCCTTGGCGGCGGTAAAGGTGGCCACGGGCGGCTCCGGGGCCTTTCCCGTCATCGGCCATTTCCTGATGGCCTTTCTCCGGGGCGGGATAGATGTTACCGGGGAGACCCTGATCAGGTTTTACGCCTTTCATGTGGCGGTCCTGCCCCTGCTTACCCTCTTCCTCATCGGCTTCCATGTACTCCTGGTACAGTATCACGGCATGAGCGTTCCGCTGTCCGTCGAGAAAGAAGGCTATACCCACGTTCCCTTCTTCCCTAACGTATTGTATAAAGACCTGGCGATCTGGCTGGTCGTTTTGGGGACCGTGGCGACCCTGGCGGTATTTCTCCCCCCGGAGATCGGCGTCAAGGCCGATCCGCTCGCGCCTACGCCGGAGAATATCAAGCCCGAGTGGTATTTCCTCTTCCTCTTTCAAACCCTCAAGCTCTTCCCGGGAGAGATTCTAGGGCTCAACGGCGAGACCATCGCGCTCATGCTGATTGCGGGGGCGATCCTGTTCCTCTTCCTGCTTCCCCTCTTCGACAAGAAAACGAGCCGCGGCGAGAAAAGCCCGTTGTTCACCTGGATTGGCATTGCCTACGTTGCCTATTTTGTGATCATGACTATTGTGGGATACCTAAGTTAGGAGTGATAATGAAAAAGGTAATCGCGGGCCTCATCATATCCCTTGCCGCAACCGCCTCACTGGCCTGGGCCGACGGCAAGGTTGAGGTCTTCACAACCGTTCGTTATGATCAGTTCATCATCTATCAGAGCCTGGCATTCTTCTGGGTGGGCATTGCGGGTCTGCTCGTCATCATCAGGATGAAACTAAAGGAGATAGAAAGGATCCAGAAACTGGGTCTGGACAAAAAAGAAGAAGACGCGCCATTTCTTGAATAGGGCTGGTTACAAATATTCTTCAATCGATTAATATGTAGGGTGCGTTAGGCGGTTTTTCGCCGTAACGCACCGTAAGATTGGTGCGTTACGCTTCGCTAACGCACCCTACATCTGGAATAGGACCATAAGGAGGTTTCATACTACAATAACAATATAACAATAATTTAAGAAGGAGGGAAAAATGAATAATCTAAAAGGATACAGGTATTTGGTTGGTACAGGTCTCTTCCTCTCACTTTTCTTTCTACTCTTCAGCGCCCCCGCGCTGGCTCAGACGAAAAAATTCTATTTAAAATTCGGCGCAACCAGCGTTCGTTCCGGTCTCTACGCGAATACCGTCGCGATGGCGGGGATCATCAACAAGGCCTACCCGGGCGAAGTAGTGGTGACGGTCGTGGAGACCGGCGGGTACACGGAAAACCTCGAGCGTCTCCGTCGTAATACGATCCACGCCGGGCCGGCCAGTTCCGGCGCCGGGGCGGCCAGTTACCTGGGGATCCTGGACTGGGAAGGCAAGCCGGACAAGAATCTGCGCATCCTCTGGGGAGGCTACTTCACCCCGATCCACCTGGTGGCGAGCAAAAAGAGCGGGATCACCACGGTGGAAGGATTTGCCGGCAAAAACTTCGCCGCGAATCCCGGCACCACCTCCGGCTGGCACATGGAATATTTCCTGAAGGCCATCGGCGTGAAGCCGGATTACAAACTCATGGGCCTGGGCGCCAGTCCCGATGCGATGAAGTCCGGCGTGGTGGATGGCTGGTTCAAAGCGGGTTTCAAGGATGCGGCCATCCTCGATATCGAGGCGGCGATGGACGTCAATATCATTGCGCTCAAGCCGGAGCATTTCGCCAGGGCGGACAAGGAACAGCCCGGCATCCATCGGAGCATGACCATCCCCGCCGATCTCTTCAAGGCGGTGAAAACCGAACAGTTGAGTTACGCCTACGTCATCACCGATTTTATCACGAAGGATACGCCGGAAGATGTGGTGTATAAGATGGTAAAGGCCGTATGGGAGCATCGGGCCGCTCTGGTGGGCAGCATGACGACCCTCAAAGAGGGTAAATTCGACGATATGGTGGTGAATGCCGCGAAGTTCGGGATCAAAGTGCCCTTCCATGCCGGGGCGGTGAAATATTTCCGGGAAATTGGTCAGACGATACCTCCGGAGTTGATCCCGCCGGAAGCTAAGAGATAAACCCATATTCCAAGAAGGAGGAATAATTATGTCGATGCCATATAATCGCAATTACCGAGGCGTATTGTCAACATTCCTGTTGGCATTTCTCTTGACATGTTTCTTAGTGATACTCTCGGCGGAGGCCCAGCAGCGAGCAGCCGCCCTGACAATTGAGCCGGCCAGCGGCAAGGCGGCGGCGGCGATCAAAATCAAGGGCGCCGGGTTCCTGCCCGGAGAAGAGGTGGATATCATCATGCAGGTGGGTGACGTGTATCACGGCTTGGGGACCGAGAAGGCCGATATGGTAGTGACCAATAATAACGGCGCCTTCGATGTTGCATCGGGGATTCCGGTCCGCACACCTCCCGGGGTGTACAAAATTGAAGCTACCGGCAACAAGGGGAGCACGGCCACCTTCAGCATTGAGGTGGTAAAATAGGGAGATTTGGATGGGACGGCGCCTTGTTTTAGGAAAATAGGGCGCCGTCCCCTATTGGAAGGGGTTAATATATGAGAGAGCTTACAGGATTTTGGAAGGTCGTTACCGGTATCCTTATTGGCATTTGGTCGGTGTTCCTCGTTTACACCGCATTAACCCTGCCCCTCCATTCACTCCTGCAGGGGGGGATATCCCTGGCCTTCGGGCTTGCCCTGGTTTTTATTCTCTATCCGCTGAACGAAAGCCGTTCCCGGTCGGCCACAGGCACCTGGGCCGATAAGCTTGTCTTCGGTACGAAAAACACCCCCTCAGCGCTGGATCTCCTGTTTATTCTGTTGTCTGTCACCCCCTGCCTCTATGTAATGCTGAACTGGGAGGCCATTGCCCGCGCCGTTGGACGATACGAGGACTACCAGCTCGTCATGGGGGCCGTGCTGGCCCTCCTCTTGCTGGAGGGGACCAGGCGCGCGCTTGGTTACGCCATTCCCATCGTGGTTATATTCTTCTTTGCCTATGCCATGCTCGGTCAGTACATGCCGGGCTTTTTCGGTCATGCCGGATACTCTCTGCCCGAGGTATTATATCAGATATTCCTGATGACTGAAGGCGTCTGGGGGCTCCTTACCGATATGACCAGCCGGGTGATTGCCCTGTTCATCATCTTCGGTCCGGTCCTCTTTGCCGCCGGGGTAGGCAAGACCTTTATGGACATTTCCATGGTCGTAGGCGGGCGCACCACCGGCGGGGCCGGCCAGATCGCCGTGGTGTCCAGCGCGTTCTTTGGCATGCTTTCGGGCTCTTCCGTGGCCAATGTGGCTACTACCGGGTCCTTCACCATCCCCACGATGAAAAAACTGGGATACAGACCGGAACTGGCCGGGGCGATTGAGGCCTCCGCCTCTTCCGGCGGCCAGATCATGCCGCCCATCATGGGGGCCGGCGCCTTTATCATCGCCGAGTTCCTCAATATCTCCTACCTGAAGGTAATGTCTGCCGCCCTGATCCCGGCCATCATCTATTTCGTCGGCATCTGGGCCGGTGTTTATGTGGAGGCCAAGCGGGACGGCCTGGGCAAGCTTCCCCTGGAAATGATTCCGAAATTCAAGGAAGTCTTCACTGCCCGGGCGGTGATGATGTTCTTCATCCCCGTGGGGTTGCTCCTGGTGCTGCTCTTTATGTACCTGCCGCCGCAGCTCTGTGCCGCCTGGGCGCTGATTTCTGTCATGGTCCTGTTTATCTTCACCGGAACACCCTTGACGGTGAAGGGTCTTTGGCACAGAACAAAACATATCGCCGCCGCCTACTATGACGGCGTCAGCGGTTCCCTGGCCTGGTTGATGGTCATGATGAGCTGTGTGCAGATGGCGGTGACCATGATCTCCCTCTCCGGTTTCGGGGTCAAGCTCTCCGAGGTGATTATGGCCCTGGCGGATGTGAATATCTTTCTCGCCCTGCTGGCCACCATGGTCGCCTCCATGCTGCTCGGGATGGGGATGACCACCACGGCCGCCTACGTCATTGCCGCCGCCGTCCTGGCCCCGGCCCTGGGCGCCCTGGGGCTGCCCATCCTGGCGGGCCATCTGTTCATATTCTGGTTTGCCATCAAGTCCGGTCTTACCCCGCCGGTCTGTATCGCCGTGTTCACCGCGGCGGCCATTTCCGGCGGCAACTGGCTGCGCCTGGCCTGGATTGCCATGCGGCTGGGCATCGGCGGTTATATCATGCCCTTTTTCTTCATTTTCTTTCCGGTCTTTCTCATGGAGGGCCCCTGGTTTCAGATTGCCTGGGCCACCGCCCTGGCCATGCTGGCCATGTTTCCCCTGCAGGCGTCCCTCATGGGATACTGGCTGAAGCCGACGACCATTCTGGAGCGGGTTCTCTTCATGGCCGGTGGCAT
>JAXMLI010000309.1:0-7913 GCA_034368785.1 Smithellaceae bacterium
GATCTTCCGCCGAGAGCTGCTGATGGGTAGTGGTGGGGGGATGGATGGCCAGGCTCTTGGCATCCCCCACATTGGCCAGGTGGGAAAACAGCTCCAGGCTTTCGATAAATTTTCTTCCCGCCTCCATCCCCCCGGCAATCCCGAAGCCCAGGATTGCCCCCGCGCCCAGCGGGAGATATTTCCTGACCCGGTCCCTCTCGGGCGAAGAATCAAGGCCGGGATAGTTTACCCAGGTAACGCGGGGGTGCCCCGCCAGATACCTGGCCGTCGCGAGGGCGTTTTCCGAGTGCCGAATCATCCGGAGATGGAGTGTTTCAAAGCCCTGCAAAAACAGAAAGGCGTTAAAGGGGGAAAGGGCCGTTCCCAGGTCGCGCAGCAGGGTAACCCGCGCCTTGATGATATAGGCAATGTTGCCCATGGGTTTTAAGGCCTCCACAAAATTCAGGCCGTGGTAACTGGGATCGGGATCGGAAATCAGAGGGAACTTCCCGCTGGTCCAGTCGAACCGTCCGGAATCCACGATCAATCCGCCGATGGAGGTGCCGTGTCCGCCGATAAACTTCGTGGCGGAATAGACCACGATGTCCGCGCCAAAGTCCATCGGTCTCAGGAGATAGGGAGAAACCGTATTGTCCAGGATGAAGGGAATCCCGTTTTCATGGGCGACGCCGGCGATCCCCGTCAGGTCGGCCACATCCAGTTTTGGGTTGCCGATCGATTCGGCGTAAACCGCCTTTGTCTTTGGGTTGATGGCGCCTCTCAGGGCCGAAAGGTCATTTGACTTGACAAATTTCACGGTGACGCCCAGGCGCGGCAGGGTATATTTGAAAAGGTTGTGGGTTCCACCGTAAAGATTATCGCACGAGACGATCTCATCGCCGGCCCGGGCGATATTGAGGATCGCGAGCGTGGTGGCGGACTGTCCGCTCGAAACGGCCAGGGCGCCTATACCGCCATCCAGACCGGCAATCCGCTTTTCCAGGACATCGGTGGTGGGGTTCATGATCCGGGTGTAGATATTCCCGAATTCCTTAAGGGCAAAGAGGTTGGCCGCATGTTCGGTGCTCTTGAACTGATAGGATGTGGTCTGGTAGATCGGGACGGCCCGCGACCCCGTAGTCGGATCCGGTTCCTGCCCCCCGTGCACTGCCAGTGTTTCGCGCTGCCATTTATTTTCCTTTTCCATATTTTCCCCCCTTTTCAATTATCAACTATCAACGGTTCATTGATCATTGATCATTGATCATTGATCATTGATCATTGATCATTGATCGTTGATCGTTGATCGTTGACTCAAAACCCTCTCACCCCCGCTAAAAATATGCATCCGGGAAGATCTTACAAAACCAAGAACCGTCAGATTGATCTCCCTGGCCATCTTGACCGCCTGGTTGGTCGGCGCTCCCGAAGAGGCAACCAGGGGTATCCTCGAGCGCATCAGCTTCGATATTATCTCCGAGGAAATCCGGCCGCTGGTCAGCATTATCTTGTCATTCAGCTTTGTTTCCCTCTGGAGGGCCTGGCCGATAACCTTGTCGATCGCGTTGTGACGGCCCACATCGTCCCTGAATATTTCAATTCCCCCGTCGCCGGCGAGGGCGGCGCTGTGGACTCCCCGGGTATTTCTATATTCCGTCGAATAGTTGAGAAAGCCTTTCATCAGTTCATTGATCCGCTCGCTTCCCATCGCCGGGCCATTTTGCATTCGAATACGCTGGATCAGATCAAAGGGGTTGTGGAATACCACCCCTTTACCACAACCGGAGGTGTAAATCCGCTTGAATATGAGTTCTTCCGGCAGTCCCTCCTCGGCAATCTCCAACTGCGCCTTCCAGCGCTCTTCATCTACGAGGAGTTTATTAATAGCGGCGACGTTGTTGATCATCCCCGTCGTATAGAGGAACCCTATTACCAGGTCCGTCAAATCAGTGGGACTGCATAGAAGAGTGGCCAGTTCCCTGCCGTTCACCTCGATGGTGAGGGGAACCTCGACGGTTAATGTTGCCGCTCCGTCCTCCCGGCCGTCCCGGCCGATGATCTCCACCTTGAATTCTTCCATAATATCCCCAAAACGGCTTAAGGCGTATGGCATAAGGTCCGTTGTTTTAGGTTTTCGCCTTCAGCCTTCAGCCTTATACCTCACACATATTCCAGCATTCGCCTGATACTAACCCTCGCCCGGTCCATCACGTCTTCGGGAACGGTCACCTCATGGGTCATCTCCTGCAGAGACCACAGAACCTTCTCCAGGGTGGTGAGTTTCATATTGGGACAGACGGCCCGCTCGGAAGCGGCGTAGAATATCTTGTCCGGATTCTCCTTCCCGAGCCGGTAGAGCATCCCTGTCTCGGTGGCAATGATATACTCCCGGGCGCTTCCTTCATTGGCCCGCCGGCAGATTCCTTCCGTGGAGAGGACCATATCGGCCTTTTCGAGTACCCCGGGGGTGCATTCCGGATGGGCGAGTACCTCCGCCTGGGGATGAAGCCGCCTCTGCCGGTCGATATCCTCGGGCAGAATCCTCGCATGGGTGGGACAGAATCCCCGCCAGTAGATAAAATTCCGGCCCGTTTTGGTCGCGATATAGTGGGCCAGGTATTTATCCGGGACAAAGATCACCTCTTCCTCGGGTTTAAATACGGCATTCACTATCTTCATGGCATTGGCGGAGGTACAGCACAAATCACACTCGGCCTTTACCTCGGCCGTGGTATTGACATAACACATCGCCCTGGCCCCGGGGTGCGCCTTCTTGAGCGCGCGAAGCTGATCGGCGTTGATCATGTCCGCCATGGGACAACCGGCATTCTTATCCGGGATCAGGACCGTCTTGGCGGGGGAAAGGATCTTGGCCGTTTCCGCCATGAAATGAACACCGCAGAAAACGATGACATCCGCATCAGTCTTGGCGGCCTGGATACTGAGCCCCAGCGAATCACCCACGGCATCCGCCACATCCTGCACTTCCGGAATCTGGTAGTTATGAACCAGAATTATCGCGTTCTTTTCTTTCTTGAGCGCCAGTATTTTTGTCTTAATGTCCACCCATAACCTCCTCAATCACCCCCCCGCCGAGGACGAGGTCGCCATCATAGAATACGATGGCCTGCCCCGGGGTCGCGGCCTCCTGCGCTTCGCGGAAGGTCACCCTGATCCGATCTCCTTCCCGTCGGGTGACACAGGGGGATTCCTTCTTTCTATACCTGATCTTGGCCGTGACCTCAGACGGCCAGTCTGCCACGAGAAAATTACAGTCCCCGGCCAGCAACTCCTTTGACTTTAACTGATACCTACTCCCCACCACCAGCCGGTTCCTCGCGGCCTCGACGGACAGGACATATCTTGGTTCCGGGTGGCTGATGCCCAGGCCGGTTCGCTGGCCCACGGTGTAAAAAACAATACCCCGATGGCGTCCCAGAATCTTGCCCTCCGTATCGACGATGTCACCGGGGCTTATATCATCTGTATCCGTGAAGAGACTATCCATTCTCCCCTTGGGCATAAAACATATATCCTGGCTTTCCCCCTTGTCCGCCGTGGGCAACCCCGCCCGGCGGGCCAGCTCCCGGACTTCTTCCTTGACGTATGGCGCGAGCGGGAAGAGCAGGCGGGGCAAATCCTGTCGCGCGATGGGATAGAGGAAATAGGTCTGGTCCTTGGTCAAATCCCGGGCCTTCTTCAGATAATATTCCCCCTCGGCCTTTTCCAGGCAGGCATAGTGACCCGTGGCGAGGCAGTCAAAACCCAGGGCTAACGCCCTTTTGAGGAGAGAGCCGAACTTCAGATACCGGTTGCAGTCCACGCAGGGGTTTGGCGTCCTTCCCCGGAGGTACTCCTCCTTGAATTTCCGGATAACCGAGTTTTCCAGTTCGTCAGCGTAATCGATAACATGATGAGGTACGCGCAACCGGTCGCAAACCCGCCTTGCATCGGCAATTGCTTCCGCCCCGCAGCAGGCCGCCCTGCCCTCCTCCCCCGTCACCCCCATACACATGGTGACGCCCGTCACATCGTATCCCTGCTCCTTCAACAGAAAAGCGGCAACAGAAGAATCCACGCCGCCGCTCATCGCTATCATGGCCTTGCCGCTCATCAGGCCTTGCGTGTTCTGTAATCGTCAACCGCCTTTTTCAGGGCATCCACGGCCAGCACCGAACAATGCATTTTTGAAGAGGGGAGTCCACCCAGGGCCTCCGCGACGACCTTATTGGACAACCCGAGCGCCTCCTCGATCTTCTTGCCCTTCACCATCTCGGTAACGATCGAGCTGACGGCGATCGCGGCGCCGCAACCGAATGTCTTGAACTTTGCATCCTCGATGACATCCTCCTTCACCTTGATGTAGAGTTCCATCACGTCGCCGCAAAGGGGATTCCCCTCCTTTCCTATGCCATCGGCATCCTCAATGGCGCCGACATTCCGGGGATTGCGGAAATGATCCATGACCTTGTCGCTATATTGTGCCATTATTTCTCCTTATTGTAGCATAGCCCCTTGTGGGCGTCAGTGTAATGCCGCCACGAGGGCGGCGACTACTGCATAGTCTTGTATAATGGGGACATATTCCGCAGTCTCTTCACCACACCGGGCAGAATGTTCATTACATAATCAATATCTTCATCGCTTGTGGAGAGGCCCAGGGAAAAGCGGATGGAGCCGTGGGCCATTTCATGCGAACAACCGATGGCGAGGAGTACATGGGACGGCTCCAGACTGGCGGAGGAACATGCCGAACCGGTGGAGCAGGCAATCCCTTCCATATCGAGGCTCAGGATCAAAGATTCTCCCTCCACGTATTCGATAGAGATATTGGCATTATTTGGCAGCCTCAACTCCGGATGGCCGTTCAGTCGGCAATCACCGATCTTCTCCATAACCTCCCTGATGAATCTGTTTCGCAAACCGCTGATCGCCTTGCCATCCTGCGCCATTCGCTCCGCCGCCAGCTGCACGGCCTTGCCGAAGCCAACAATGCCGGGAACGTTTTGCGTGGAGGGACGTCTCTTTCGCTCCTGTTCGCCGCCGTGCAAAATTGGATTGATCCGGGTCCCCTTTCTTACGTAAAGCAAGCCGACGCCTTTTGGGCCGTACAATTTATGGGCGGAGGCGCTCAGCATATCCACATTGAGTTCATTCACGTTGAGGGGGACATGGCCCAGGGTTTGTACGGCGTCGGTATGGAAACAGATACCGCGGTCTTTGGCAATTCGGCCGATTTCGGCGACAGGCTGAATTGTCCCGATTTCGTTATTGGCATGCATGATCGAAATTATGACAGTTTCATCCGTAATCGCCTTTTTGAGATCATCGGGATCCACGAGGCCGTACTGATCCACCGGCAAATAGGTGATCCGGAATCCCTCCTTCTCCAGAAAGCCACAGCTCTCGCTGATCGCGTGGTGTTCTACCGCGGAGGTAATTATATGTCTCCCCTTGGCAGCCAGGGCGGAGGCGACCCCCTTGAGGGCCAGATTATCACTTTCGGTGCCGCCGCCGGTGAAGATGATCTCTTCGGCCCTGGCGCCGATAAACAAGGCAACCTGCTGCCTGGCCTCTTCCACGGCCTGCCTGGCCGCCTGACCAAAGGAATGAAGACTCGCGGCATTGCCATATTCTTCAGTGAAATAAGGCAGCATGGCGGCCAGTACCTGCCTGTCCACAGGCGTTGTGGCCGCATGATCCAGATAAACCCTTCTCATAGACATACCATTTTCCTTCTTATGAAACACACATGAGCCGTTGGCTCACAAAGAGGCATGAGAATAGGTCAGGCGGGACGCCTGACCTATTGAAAATGATTCATACCCCCACTAATAGGACAGGCGTCTCGCCTGTCCTTGGCCTTCCCCGCTTTTTCTTTATCCGGTTCTCCGCCGCGTGACGTCATCCGCCTGTTCAGATATCGTGTGAAAGCGCCCGATCAACCTTCTCTTCTCCCATCCGGATCAACTGATCGAGGGTTATGCCGCGGAGGGTCTCGGCGATCTTATCCTCGAGGATGGTCCAGATATCGCGACTTACGCAGATGGGAACGCGGGAGCAGGCAGAGGCGTTGCGGACACAGTCCACAATCGCATTGTCGCCCTCAAGCGCGTCCACTATTTCCTTTACCGTTATCTGTGAAGGGTCCCTTGCCAGGGCATAGCCGCCATGGACCCCGCGGGTCGAGTTTACCAATCCCAATCCCCGGAGAGGAATCACTATCAGGCTCAGGTATTTTTCTGAAATACCCTCACTTCTGGCAATATCATTGAGACGGGTATAACCCTTGCCATGCCTGATGGCCAGGCCCAGCATAAGACGGACTCCATATTGCGCACGCGTGGACAGTTTCATTCTTTCGTCTTCTTTCGATTACTAGTAATACTATTTTGGCGGTAGTGATTAGATCAGGTCTAATTGTTTGTCAAGTTTTTTTTCACACAAATCTATTGACTTTTCCCCGCGCAAGGCTAACATGCTCTCCATTATTATCAGCGGGGCGGATTTATGACGGGACATGTTCTATCGGTTAACATAAGCGCGAAAAAAGGGGGAAAAAAGACCCCGGTGGAAATTGGGGAACTCGTCGCAGGAGGAGGACTGCTGGAGGACGGCCACGCGGGAACCGGGCACCGACAACTGAGTCTCCTGGCCAAAGAGAGTATCGAAAAGATCCGAGAGAAGGGGCTGGAGGTGAATCCCGGCGACTTTGCCGAAAACATCACCACCTCGGGGATTACCCTCCACCAGCTCCCAGTGGGCGCCATGATCAGGGTCGGTCCGCGGGTGCTTCTCCGGGTAACCCAGATCGGCAAGGAATGCCACAGCCGCTGCAATATCTTCTACCAGGTGGGGGATTGTGTAATGCCCAGGGAAGGGATATTTGCGGAAGTCCTGACCGGGGGCAAGGTGCAGGCCGGAGACCCGGTGGAAATCATCCCTGCCTGATGGCGCCCAGAAAAGTTCTTGCTTTCTCTGCCACCCTATTGTAGAGGTGCACACATTTTAAAGGTCTCCTTGTTCGACTATGGTAGTTGGACTTTAGAGCCAAAAGGAGGATAGTTTGAAGCGTTACGAAACAATTTTTATCGCCAAGGTAAATCAGCCCGAGGAGGAACTGGCATCCCAGATCAGGAAGTACGAGGAGATCATCGTCAGGGAAAAGGGGGTGCACATCGGGTCCAAGCGCTGGGGGCAAAGAAAGCTCGCCTACGACATCAACAAGCAATCGCTTGGTTATTACGTGCTTGTTGACTGGGCAGGGCAAAGCGCGGTAGTTGCGGAGCTGGAGCGCAATCTCAAGATCGACGACAGGATATTGAAGTTTCTTACTGTAAAGAAGAAGGACAAGATCGATCAGGCGGAAATAGACGGAGAAATTGCCGCCCTTAATGCCGCCACGGTCGCTCCCGCCCAGACGGCGCCGGCGGTGCCGGCGGTTGAGGTCTCAACGGCAACAGAAACGGACGCCGTTCCTCCCGGTGAAAGCGAATCCGAAACTCCTCTTACAGAAGAAAAGGAATAAAATATGCCTAACGGAACAAGAGATTCAAGACCCCCGAGGACAGCGAAGAAATTTTTTCACCGGCGTAAGTTCTGTCGCTATTGCCTCGACTCGGCCCTTAAAATAGAGTACAAAGACCCCAATTCTCTCCGGGATTTCGTTACCGAAAGGGGCAAGATCATGCCCAGGAGAATCAGCGGGAATTGCGCCGGTCATCAGAGGGAGCTTACCGTAGCGATAAAAAGGGCAAGGTCGATCGCCTTGCTGCCCTTTGTCGTCGCCGAAGGAAGGTAGTCGCGGGTTAGCATTGCCTCGGCCTATTCTGGTTTTTCCTCGTTTGGAATTGACGGGAAAGGCTCCTGAGAAGGAGCCTTTCCCGTCAACAATCAGACCGATTTAACTCACCTCTGCGCGATATTTTTTGAGG
>JAXMLI010000310.1:0-4476 GCA_034368785.1 Smithellaceae bacterium
AAGGCGGTGGGGGAAAAATAGGCGTAATGCTCGGGGCGAAAGGTGTAAGGTTAATAATGAAAAAGATCATCATAACCGTACTGATCCTGGCCATCCTGGCCGGGGGTGGTTACTTCTATTTCTACAAGGGGAAAGAAGAGGCGCCAAAGTTCAGACTGGACAAGGCAATGCTCAAAGATATCCGGACTGCGGTAACCGCCACCGGAACGGCCAATGCGGTAAAGACGGTCCTGGTTGGCACCCAGGCATCAGGTACGATTAAAGAGATATTTGTGGACTTTAATTCGGCAGTGAAAAAGGGTCAAGTCCTGGCGACGCTGGATTCTTCGTCTCTGGAAGCCCAGATCGAGCAGGCCCGGGCGAATATCCTCTATGCCATGGCAAACCTCGAAAAGGCCGAGGCTGCGTTGCAAGACGCGAAGAGAACAGCGGAAAGAAACAGGATACTTTACGAAAAAAACTTTATCGCCCGCAATGATCTCGATGTGGCGGAAACAAGTTTATTGGCCGCGGAAGCCCAGGTAAAAGCCGTCAAGGCGCAGGTGGAGCAAGCCAATGCCGCCCTCAAGCAGTCGGACGTGAATTTACGCTACACGAAGATTTTATCGCCCGTGAATGGTACCGTCATCTCCCGGAATGTGGATGTGGGACAGACGGTGGCGGCGAGCTTCCAGACCCCGACGCTTTTCAATATCGCCGAAGACCTGACCCAGATGCAGGTAAACGCCAGTATCGTAGAGGCGGATGTGGGCGGGATAACCGAGGGACAGCCCGTGGAGTTTACCGTTGATGCCTATCCCGAAATGGTTTTTAAAGGGAAGGTGTTCCAGATCAGAAATGCCCCGGTAACCGTTCAGAATGTGGTTACATACGATGTGATCATCAGGGTGGCCAATCCGGAGTTCAAACTGAAGCCCGGCATGACCGCCAATGTTTCCATTATCGTGGCGAACAGGGATAACGTTTTGTCCATTCCAAACGCGGCCTTGCGTTTCCGGCTTTTGGAGAAGGGAGGGACAGGGGAACGGAAAGATCCCCCCGCTGCGAAAACAGCCCCTTCAGGCGAACGGAAAGGCGGACCACCGGAAGGCCGGGGGGGACCATCGGCGGCGGGTCGGGAACCTGCCGGCGAGCGCAAGGGACCTCCTGCGGAAGGGGCAGTTCAGACCGGGGAGCGTAGAGGTCCTCCGGGGGAGAGAAAAGGCCCTCCCGGAGAGCGGAGAGGCGGACCTTCCGCAGAACGGGGTCAGGGGGTATGGGCGCTGGAGAACGGTCAACCTAAACGGATTAATATCGTCACAGGGATCACCGACGGCAACTATACCGAGGTTGTATCCGGCGACTTGCGAGAAGGACAGGAGGTAATCATCGAGTATAACGGCGGAAAAAACAAGAAAAAACAGGAGAGACCCCTGGGGACGGGTCCGGGGTTCATTCGCTAGTATGGCGCTCGTCGAAACCAGGGATCTTTGCAAGACCTACAAAATGGACGGGTTTGAAGTTGATGCCCTCCGGGGGGTGGCGATCACGATTGAGCATGGTGAATTTGTGGCGATCATGGGACCCTCCGGCTCGGGTAAATCCACCTTCATGAACATCATCGGCTGTCTTGATCAAGCCACCTCGGGTCAATGTCTGATAGACGGGGTTGATATCGGCAAATTGAGCAGGGACGAGCTGACGGCCTTAAGAAACGGCAAGATCGGTTTTGTCTTCCAGGGGTTCAATCTCCTCTCCCGCACCTCCGCCCTCGAAAATGTGGAACTGCCGATGCTTTACAGCGGAGTATCTCCCCGGGAACGAAAGGGACGCGCCCTGGCCATGCTGAGGCAACTCGGTCTGGAGGGCCGGGAGGCGCATCATCCCAACCAGCTCTCCGGGGGGCAGCAGCAGCGGGTGGCCATTGCGCGGGCGCTGGTGAATAATGCCGACCTGATCTTTGCCGATGAGCCTACGGGTAACCTCGATACGAGGACATCAGAAGAGATCATGAGTCTCCTGGTAAAACTCAACAGGGAATCCAGGATCACCATCATCATCGTCACCCATGAACAGGATATCGCCAATTACTGTGGCCGTATCATCAGATTTGTCGATGGAAGGGTTGTCAGTGACGTGCCTAATGTCAATTATAACGACTTCGTAAAAAGTCCGGATGCTGCGTTGCGCTACATCCCTCGTCACTGCGGCGTACCTAAAAGTACGCCTCATTCCTCGTGATTTGCGCGCCTTGCCTGCGGCCTTTTTACAAAGCCGTCCTAAATTCAAGGCTTTTGCGATTTTTTACGAGGCCGTCAATTATAAGCTGTGCTAGAATCGCCAGCCTTCCATCTTATAGCCATTCTCATTGAAAAGTCTCAGACAGGCGTCCACCACCTCCTGGTCAAAGAGAATGCCCTTGTGCTTTGAAATCTCATCAAGGGCGCTATCAATCCCCAAAGCCGGTCGGTAGGGACGGTGGGAAGTCATAGTCTCTACTACATCGGCCACGGCAATAATCCGGGATTCGATGAGCAGCCTGTCTCCCGATAGCCCCTCCGGGTATCCTGAACCATTCATCTTCTCGTGATGCTCAAGAACGATCCTCGCGACAGGCCAGGGGAAGTCGATCTCTTTCAAAATGTCATGCCCGGACCGGGGATGTCTTTTGATGAGGGAAAACTCTATCTCCGTAAGTTTCGTCGGCTTGCTCAGGATTTCCGCGGGAACGGATATCTTGCCGATATCATGAATTGTGCCCGCCGTATGGATGCCGTCAATTTGATCAGCGTTAAGACCCATCTCCGTCGCAATGGCACGGGCAAGGTTGGCCACATTCTGTTGATGGCCTGCTGTGTAAGGGTCCTTGATTTCAACAACCGCTGTAATGGACTGAACGGTTGCCCCCAATGCCTTCCGCAGCCGCTCAATGGCCTGCTGGCGTTCCTCCTCCATCCCCTTGCGTTCGGTGATGTCGCGCGCCACCCAGATGACGGAATTAGCCGATAACGGCGAGACGAGGGCGGCAAACCAGATATCCTTATCGCCATTGTGCAAACTGTACTCCACACTGGTCAGTTGTCCGGTCTTCAACGTCTTTTGGATGTGATCAACCAGGAAATTGGCCTGGTCAGGCGGGAGAAACTCCGAAATGGTCCTGCCTAGTAATTTGTCGTGGGGTCGGAAGTGATTGGTTGGCATGGTGGGGGCAATCTCGAGGTAGCGACCTAGCGCGTCGTAAACAATGATCACATCTGTCATGGCCGCAAAGAGGGCGCGCAGCTTGTTTTCCGACTGGCGTAACGCATCCTCTGCCTGTTTGCGCTTAAGCGATACTGCCACCAGGCTGGCAAAGGATTGCAACATTTCCAGAGAAGGATCAGGCTGTCCTGCCTTCAGCGCCAGTACCGTGGTGCCGAATAAATCGCCATCAACCACGTAGGCCATGCCCACAAACCGGTCGATGCCCTGCACCTTCTGGGCGATTTTCCCAACCATTGGCGGAACTACGCCGAAGGTTATCTCGCTCAGGGTATCCTGGATTCTCAAGGGCTTCTGGATGAGATCGCGTCGGATATCATCGCTCACCGGGAAACGGGCCTCTGTCAGTTTTTTGCCCCCCAGTAACTGTATCAGGTCTGTGACCAGATTTTGCTCCAGCTCCACACGTTCTACCCGGATCTCCTTATTCTGCGAGTCGTAGAGGCCAAAAGTCGCGGTGGCGGCGCCGGTGAGCTTTTTGAGCGTGGACGTGATATACGTGGCCAGGTCGCGGCTAGCGTCGATTGAAGAAAGTTCGAGGGCGACATTGTTTAGAACGGTCAGTTGGCGGTTCCTGGCTTTAAGCGCTTCCTCCGTGTGCGTACGCGCCTCTCGCAGTTGTTTGTCTTCCAGGGCGCGGCGGACGGAATGGCCCAGCCGTGCCGGCTGGTGTTTCGACACGCAGTCATCCGCACCGTTGCGCAGGGCGTCCATGGCGGTGTCTTCGCCGATACCGCCGGAGACGATAATGAAGGGAATGTCCAGGCCGCGCTCACCCAGCAGTTGCAGGGCGCGCAGACCGTTGAAGCGCGGCAGACTCCAATCGGACAGGATCAGGCCGGGAGGCGCTTCGAGTGCCGCGAGGAAGCCTGCTTCCGTTTCAACCCTTTGCCAGTCGATTTGGAATCCTGCTTGAGTGAGATGCAGGATCATGAGTTCCACGTCAGCGGGGTTGTCTTCTACGATCAATACTCTCAGGGGTGACCTCATGGGACCAACTCCTGGAAAATACGGGCTTAAATGCTTTGTCTGCGCTGCGGGACTTCGATGTTGGACAGATAAGACTTGATTCTATGAGACATACTTTTTTCAAGAAACAATATCAAGAACTATTGTAGAACTTGTAAATAGTCTGAACTGTTGAGAGCGCGAGGCATGGGTTTTTTTACGAAGCCGTCATCTTTGACGATCTCGTAAAAAGTCGTAAAAGCCTTGAATTTAGGACGGCTTTGTAAA
>JAXMLI010000311.1:0-12393 GCA_034368785.1 Smithellaceae bacterium
AGGCCGGGTTCAACTGAAAATTGTCCCGCTCCGGCAGATTCCAGGGCAGCCTGCGGTAATGGATAAGATGCCCGGGCAGGGACGCCATGGCATAGATCAGAAGCAGCGAATCGATCATCGTAAGATGGTTGGCGCAGACGATCCAGGGGCCTTTATGTTCCCGGAAGAGCCTCCGGCAGGCATCCCTTGTCCGGAAAAGATCCCGGAGGCGATATCCCATCACCCGCAAAAACAGAAAATAAAGGGGCGCCAGGAGCGGCGCCGCCAGATATCCCATAATATGCTGCAGCTGGAAAATAATCTTTTCCCCTCTGGTCATAGCCGATGAACTCATAAAAAGTATAAAAATTTGGCCCGGGCGGCTTTGTAAAAAGTTCCGCAGGCAAGGCGCGCAAATCCTGAGGAAGGAGGCATCGGGGACATGTTCCGGAAGCCCGAAGGGATCGGAACGTGTCCCCGGAACACGCCGCAAGCCTGCCCCCGCGAAGGCGGGGGAGGGATGCAGCGCAACGCAGCATCCGGACTTTTTACGAAGTCGTCATAGCTGCCCCTCAGGAGAGCTTCTCCTGTATTATCCTCACCGCATCGCCGATGGTGGCAATTTTATCGGCCTCTTCATCCTCGATGGTAATACCGAAGGTATCTTCACATTTGATGATCACATCCACAAGTCTCGCCGAATTGACCTTGAGGTCCTTGATGATGTGGGTCTCGGCAGTGGCCTTGGCCAGGAGATCCTGGTCCTTGGTGTACCCCTTCAGAATGTTTACCATCTCGGAAAATATTTTCTGTTCTTCCATTTAATACTCCTTTTTCTTCATTTTTTATTTGTTTTTATCTGGCGCTGGTTCAATCTTACAGATTGAATCAAAATATTAGCAAAACATTAACAAAAAGCCCCAATCTCCCTCCTCCCTTGAAGGAGAGACCTAACGCCCCAATCTCCCTCCTCCCCTTCAAGGGGAGGCCTAAAGCCCCAATCTCCCTCCCCTTCAAGGGGAGGGCCGGGGTGGGGATGGGGTAAAACAACCGCTCCGCCAAAACCCCATCCCCCTCCTAACCTCCCCCTTGAAGGGGGAGGAATTAAGTAGTGCCCCTCCTAAGGCTTCCCCTAAGAGCTTCCCCTAAGAGCTTCCCCGTAGGCTTCCCCGTAGGTTTCCCCTAAGGCTTCCCGTAGGCTTCCCGTGCAGGGGATTGTTTTTACTCCCCCCACTTCCGGAAAATCAAACAGCTGTTCACATCGCCAAAGCCGAAACCGGCCTTGGCGATAATATTCAGGTTCTCCGGCTCCCGACATTCCTGGGGAATGGAACCGGCATAGTCCGCGATATCCGCGTGGAGGTCCTCGCAGTTCATCGACGGATGGAGGAATCCCCGGTAAAGCTGGAGCGCCACGGCGGCGCATTCAATGGCCCCGGCCGCTCCGAGGCAATGGCCCACGAGGGACTTGGTGGCATTGATCCAGGGGAAATCCGCCGGACCCCTCTCCAGGGCCGCCGACCAGTTCTTCACCTCTTCGGGATCGGCAAAAGTCGCCGTGAGGTGGCCGTTGATCGCATCCACCTGCCCGGGATGAATAGCCGCATCGCTCAGGGCGGCGCGGATGCAGCGGCGGACCCCCTGGGGATTGGGCGCCGTCATGGAGCCCCCCTGTCGATGGCCGCCGCAGTTTACCGCGCCGCCCAGGATCTCCGCGTAGATTTTGGCGCCCCGTTCCCTGGCGGATACAAGATCCTCCAGGAGGAGGACCGCCCCGCCGGAACCCGGGACAAACCCGTCGGCGCTCGCGCTGAGGGGCCTGGAGGCCCGCTGGGGCACCTGATTGTAGCGCCGGGCGATGACCCGCATGGCGTCAAAGCCCGCCCAGATGTAAGGGGAAGAGCCTTCGGATCCCCCCGCCAGCACCCTTGTTGCGAGACCGCTCCTGATCCGCCACATCCCTTCTATTATCGCCTCATTCCCGGTGCTGCAGGCGGAGGAATTGGAGGTCACCTGATTGCCCAGGGCCAGCAATCCCGCGACCCGGGCGCTGGTGCTGCTGCTCATGACCTGCTCCACCACCCTGCTTCCCAGACGCCTTACCTTCCCCTCGTTGACCAGCGGAACCAGGGTGCCGGCAATGGTCTGCATCCCGCCGATGCCGCAGCCCAGGATCGCCGCCGTGTCCCAGTCCACGCGATCATCTTCCGAGGAGGGTACGGCAAAACCGCCATCCGTCCAGGCATCGATGGCCGCGACCCCGGCATAGCCGATATTGTCGTTGATCGAGGCCAGTTCTTCCGGCGGGAAGTAGCGCTCCCGAATGGCCTCAAATCCCTGGGGGACCCCCCCGACCTGGCAGCCGAAATTCAGGGCTTGCAGTTCCGGGATGAACCTGATCCCCGATCTGCCTTCCCGGAGGGCGGCCTCAAAATCTGTCAAACCGATGCCATTGGGCGCAACCACGCCCATTCCCGTGATAACGACCCTAGGTCTCATTCAGCATTACCCCCGTTCCTGCCAGTACACCGGAACATACCGATTCACCGCTCTCCCTTTCCATCGTTATCTTTGTTTTGATGCTCGCCCGACGGAAATACACCTTTTCGCCCCGTACAATCACCCGCTCGCCGGGAACGACGATGCCCTGGAACTCCACCTCCTCGGCCAGCGTAAAGAGGGTAATCAATTCCCTGGTTTTCTCAAGAGATTTATCCCCCCGCAGCATCGTCAGGTAAAGTCCCAGCGCGACTACCCCCGTCTGGGCCATTGTTTCAATCAGGATCACCCCCGGGGTGATAGGCCGATTCGGGAAATGGCCCCGGTAAAAATACTCATCCTCGTGAAAGCGATAAGCGCCCGTTATATGATCCTCGCTTAGTTCCAGGATCTCATCGAGGAAGCGAAAGGGGGGTTGCTGGGGAACGCTGCTGAGGATAAACGCCCTGGTCTCCCGGTCAGCCTCCATAGAGTCCTCCGTTTACATGAACCACGCTTCCCGTCATATAGGCGCCCTTCGTCGCCAGAAAGGCCACCACCTCCGCCACTTCGTCGGGCAGACCCGTCCTTCCCAGCGGGATATTGGCCAGAATCTGTGACTTGACCTCTTCCGGCAGGGACTCGGTCATTTCCGTCTCAATGAAACCGGGGGCCACGGAGTTTATCAGAATGTTGCGCCCCCGGAGTTCCTTGGCCAGGGATTTTGTCAAGGCGTCGAGGGCGGCCTTTTCCATCGTATAGGGGATCTGCCCCGCATTGCCCGTATGTCCCACCACGCTGGAAATATTGATGATCCGGCCCTGGTTTCTGCGGAGCATGAATAATCGGATGATCCTTTTGGTGAGATACCAGGTTCCCCTGGTCAGGGCATGCTGGGCGTCGAATTGCTCAATTTTCATGGAGTTGATGTCCGCGTTGATTGACAGTCCGGCATTGTTAACCAGGACATCCACGCGATCCGTGAACTCCTTCAGACCGGCCATCATGCCTTCTATCTGATCGATCTCGGACAGATCCGCCCGCAGGAGAAAGCCATCCCCGATTTCCGCCAGAACCTGCTCGGCCTCAGGTCTGCTGTTCCGGAAGTGCACCCCCACCCGGAATCCCTCTTTGGCGAGGGCGCGACAGCAGGCCGCGCCGATTCCCCTGCCGCCGCCGGTGACAATAGCTACTGGTTTTCCCGTCATACCGCCTCCGTCATCTGTCCGCCTACGGCGTTTGCCGAACGTAGCGGGTAGTCCGGATAAGCGATGCCCCGGAAGATGCCCGTGCGGGCCCCGGCCACATCCATAATATGTTCGCCATCCACAAATACCTTCGCGTCGCCGATGGCGATGGAGGCGCCGGAGGCCTTCAGCTGAGAAAAGCGTTTTACCGTAATCTCATAACGGACCAGTTTGTTGAAGGGACGAATCTGACCATTGAAGAATACCTCTCCGCATCCCAAGGCCCGACCGGAACCCAGAGCGCCCCGCCAGATGCAGAAAAACCCCAGCAACTGCCAGATCGCATCCACGCAGAGACAACCGGGATGCACCGGGTCGCCCGGCAGGTGACATTGAAAATACCAGGCATCCAGTCGCACATCCTGCTCCGCGATGATTTCGCCCTGCCGGCCATTTTGGGTGATGGACAATATCCGATCCACCATCAGAAACGGCGGCGCGGGAAGACGGCCGTCAAACCCTTCCGGCGGGTCTCCCACCAGCCGGCCATAGGCAAAGGCCAGCAGTTCTTCCTGACCGAATTGATTGCAGCCCTGGAAATCGGTATAGTTCATTCTGTCTCCTCTACCTTCAGCATCATATGGGTCCAGGTAAGCCCCGCCCCGACGAGGACGATCGCAATCTGATACCCCGGCCGGAGTTCATCCCAGCGCTGGCTTAAGACGGCAGGCCCGCCGGAACAGCCCGTGTTGCCGTATTGGTCGACGTTATACCAATGGCTTTCCTCCCCGAGACCGGCACGTTCGCACACCGTTTTGAGCATGCCCATGTTCGCCTGATGGCCGATAAACTTGAAGCAGTCTCCCTTGGCCGAAGCGGAATCCATTAGTACGCGCAGCGATTCCGTCGTCTTATGAATCGCGAAACGCTGCACCGCGTTGCCGTCCTGTTGAAAGTAACCCAGTCGGGGGATGCTGACCTTTTCCCAGTTGGCGGGGTTGGAATCGCCGTAACAGGAGTCAATAACCCTGCCGGAAGAAACAGCGGCGGAAACAACTGCCGCCGAACTTCCATCTCCAAATAGCACCGCAGCCGCCCGGTCGGAGTAGTTGATGCTGCGGGTAAGATTTTCCGTCTGCACAAGCAGGATATAGGGCGGCAGGGCCTCGGGTTTCATCGCCGCCAGGAAATTAATCTGCATCCCGAAGGTGCTGCAGGCCGAGTTCAAATCAAAACAGGTGGCCTCGATCCCCAGTTCAGCGGCAATGGTGGATGATTCCGCGGGCGTCAAGGTATCGGGGGTGCAACTGCCGGAAATGAGAAGACCGATATCCTTGGGGTGCACCTTCGCCCGTTCCATGGCCATCCTGGCCGCCGCCGCGCCGGTCTGGGCGTTATTGTACAAGGCCGCTTCATAAGCGGCCCTGATATCCAGATTTTTTGTGGTCTTGATGTAATCGAGGGGTAAAACGGTGCGGCGGTTTTTTATTCCCACCCGCTCCGTAATCCACTCGTCATTGGTCCCGATGTCGAGTTCTTCCAGAAACCCGTTGGTTATGACATTTTCCGGGTGAAAATGTCCCAGTCCGTGCAGATAAAGCATTTAAAATTCACCCTTTAGTCTTTTATAGCCTACAGCCTGTCGTCAAATTATCTCCCGGCCGATAATCATATCCTGCACCTCCCGCACACCCTCGTAGATATCGATGATGTGGGCATCGCGGGCCAGTTTGGAGATCTCATATTCCGTCATGAACCCATAGCCGCCATGCAGATGAAGCCCCTCCTGGGCGCAGAAGAGGGCCGCTTCGGCGGCGACATTTTTCGCGAGCGAGGCGTAGACGCCCCGATCCTCAGCCTGGTTCTGTACCTTCCATGCCGCCTTTAGCAGGGCCAGCTCCGACAACTCAACCCGTTTCCACATCTTTACAAGGCTGTCCCGCACCACGGGCATATCACAGAGGCGCGCGCCAAACTGGCGGCGCTCCCTGGTGTAGGCCAGGGTAAGATCCAGTGCCCGTCGGGCGAGACCCACCCCGATGGCGGCAACCATCGGCCGGGCGAAATCCAGCACATCGATGATGTACTTGAACCCCTGCCGGCGATCGCCGATGATCTGGCCTTCCTCGATGACCACGTCCTCGAAGGTGACGCTGGCCGTATTCGAAAGCCGCTGTCCGAGTTTATCCTCCGGTTTGCCGATGACGACCCTCCCCCCTTGAGGCAACTCTATCTCCCGGCCCTGCGCCACCTCCCGATCAGTTTCCGGGGGATTCCCCGGCAGAGGCACCACCACACAGGCCATGAGTTGATTGGCGGGACGGCCCAGCTTGCAAAACACCGTGAGCTGGGAAGCGAAAGAGGCATTGGTGATAAAGCACTTCGATCCATTGAGGATATATTTCCCCCCCTCGCCCTTGGCGATGAAGGTGGTCATGGCCGAGTTATCTGAGCCGGCGTTAGGTTCCGTAAGGCAGAACGAAGCTAAAAGAGGCTTCTCGACAAAAGGCCCGAGAAACCTTTCCTGCTGCTCCGGCGTTCCGTGCTGGGCGATCACCTGGTTTGCCAGATCGTTGCACATCGCGGAGGTGGAGATGCCCGTGTCTCCATAGGACAGCTCCCGGATGATCTGGCTTCCTGATATCACATCCACCGAGTATCCCTTGAGGGATTCGGGAATGCAGATGTTGAGGATCCCTACTTCCCATATTTTTCTGATGATCTCCCAGGGAAACTCATGGGCATGCTCCAGGGTCAGGATTCGACCCGATATCTCATTGCGGACAAACTTCCCGACCAGGTCCACATAACTCTGTTCTGTTTCTGTAAGCTGTAGATCCATGCACTATCCTCATTTAGGCTGAAGGCTGATGTCGTAATCGCAGGGTGCGAAAGCGTAACGCACCGAAACCGGATTCCCGCCGGAGTTTATCCCCGCGCAGGCGGGGGCGGGAATGACAAAAAATGGGATTTCCAGGGGTTTTTACGAAGTCGTCAAGGTTAGTTCATTCCAAAGATTCTATCGGCCATCCCCAGGGTGTTTATGGCGCGGCATTCCACTCCCATGCTGTTGAGCAGGGACTTCAGGGGCCGGGAGGGACCGATCTCGAATACCTCCCGCGCCGTCTTTGCCAGGGTCTCCACATTGTCCTTCCAGCGGACCGTGCCGCTCACCTGGGAAATCAGGCTCTCGCACAATCTGTCCTCGGAGGGGACATGGAATGTGCCGGTATAATTGGAAGTTACCCGGCCGGCGGACTTCACCGAGATAAAATCCCGATACTCGCTCAATACCTCCGCCAGGGGGACCTGGATGGGCGCCATAAAGCGGCTGTGGAACGCGGCACTCACATTGAGGGAAACAATCCGGCATTCCCTTTTTTCCTTTTCCATGGCCGCCATGATGCGTGATTCCGCCGCGGGCATACCCTCCGCCTGACCGCTGATTACCACCTGATCCCGGGAGTTTACGTTCGCCACATCGATGGGCAGATCACAAATGAGCTGCTCAATGGCCGTCGCCGCCACCCCGGGGGAGATCACCGCCGACATGGCGCCTGTCCCCAGCGGCATGGCCTCCTGCATCAGTCGGCCACGAGCCCCGACAATGTACAGGGCGACGGAAAGGGGGATAACCCCCGCCGCCACCAGGGCCGTATATTCCCCCAGACTGTGCCCGCCGTAAATCCCGGGCAGAAAACCATAGCGCTCCGCGAGCCCCCGGAGCATTGCCACCTCGGTGGTTACGATACAGGGCTGGGTGTACTCTGTCTGATTCAAACGTTCATCGTCGCCGAAGCACATGGCCGCCACATCCCAGCCAAGGACATCCGATGCCTCCTGGTAGGTCTCCCGACAAACGGGTATTTCATCATAAAAATCCTTTCCCATACCCGGCCGTTGGGAACCTTGACCGGGGAAAACCACGGCGATGTTCTCTTTTGTCATGGTCCTTCAGTTCTCCTCTCATCCGAAAATACCGCGCAACCAGACGCTCGCCTCCATACTTCACGAACCGTACCAATGAGGCCCGACGATTGTTATTTCGTCTATGTATTTGTATTTAACTGGATTCCCGCGTCCGCGGGATTGACGACCTTTTACGAAGCCATCGGCAATGAGCCCCACGGTGCGAACCGGGCTTTACACTGTGCAGGATTCTTCGCACCTGCAGGACCGCCCTAATCACCCATCACGGGCGGCTTGACTTCACTTGAGCGCTCGGGTAGATTGGCCACGGATTGCGGACCATCGAGACGCCTGAAGCTCTCGGTCGCAGGGGCACGGTATGCCGTGCCCCTGCAACGCCCTTTTGATAAAGGAACAACGCCTTGGAAAAATTCACACTGGCCCTGGTCAGCCTTGTTCTCGCCCTTAGTCAGTTCCTCCGGGGAAAGACGGATTCGGCCAATGTGCCTTTTGGCCTCCTGTGCCTTTTTGTCTTCTTCTTCCGGGGAGGATCATTTTTCTCGGAATATTTCCCTGGGGATTTCTGGCACTTATTGACGTTCGTCGGCCTGATCGGGCTCGCGCCGGCGATGATCAGCTTTGCCGATACCCTGGCGCAGGGGAAAATACCCCGGCACAGGAAGATTTATCGCCTGTCTTTGCTCATCAGCGGTATATTGTTCTTTATTTTCTTCAATAAACTGCGGCAGGAGGATTATCTCTTCACTTTCCTGGAGATTTACCCTGTCCTCGCCGTGATATATATCCTTGTCTCCCTGATCCATTATCTGCGGCGCCGGACATTGGGGGTGGAAAAACAGCGGATCGAATATCTGGCCGCGGCCTTGTCGATAACCATCACGATAAGCTGCCTGGATATCTTCATTGCCCCGGCGGTGAAATCCGCCACGGATTTATCCTTCGCGGGACTCATGTATTTTACCTGGCTCGTTATCGCCTATCCCCAATTGACTAAACTGCACGAACTCATGGCCAGGGCGGCAGGGGTTTTAGTCATGTCCCTGCTGGCCGCCCTGGCCATCTTCACCTTTACGGGAC
The DNA here is from genome assembly GCA_034368785.1 of Smithellaceae bacterium. Lineage (GTDB taxonomy): Bacteria > Desulfobacterota > Syntrophia > Syntrophales > CAMTWB01 > CAMTWB01. The sequence goes on from JAXMLI010000311.1 coordinate 8,652, forward strand.
TCTTCAGCAAGGGGGGAAATATCGTATTTACCCACGTTTTTATTTCCTCCTTCATCGTCGTCATTTCCATCTCACCCTTCCGAATTATGCTGGAACGGATATTCTCCCACATTTACCCGGAAAGCAGGGATCTCTTCACCTCCTTTTACGAGTTGGACAAGAGACTGGAGCGGGAGAGGGCCCTCCTCCTGGAAAAGATGGCCCCGGTGCTGGCCCATGAGATACGCAATCCCCTGGGCTCGATCAAGGGGGCGGCCCAGTATCTCAAGGCAGAGGCCGTACCCGAACAGCAAAGGCTGCTCCAGGTTATTATCGAGGAAACGGACCGGTTGAACCGTGTGGTTTCCCAGTTCATCAACTACGCCAAACCCTATCACACAACCCCGGTAGAGCATGACATTGTCCCGATTCTGCACAAGGCCATCGCCCTGATCGAGGCCCATAGCAATATTGAAGGAATCACCATTCAAAAGGACATCCATGAAGGGCTGCCCCTTGTCAAGGTGGACGCGGAGCAGATCCTCCAGGTGATCCTGAATATCGCCCTCAATGGTATCGAGGCCATGCCCGGGGGCGGCGTCCTCTCCTTCCGAACCTCCCTGGTAAAAAACAATCAGCACGAAATGATTGGCCTCTCGATCAGGGATACGGGCGAGGGGATCAGCGCTGAAGATATCAAGAATATCTTCAATCCCTTTTTTACCACCAAGAAGCGGGGAACGGGCCTGGGTCTGTCCATCTGCCAGCAGATCATCAGAAAACACGGGGGAAAAATACGGGTCAAGTCCATTCCCGATCAGGGAACCGTTTTCTATCTCTGGCTCAAGGTAGGGGAATCTTCCGCCCCCTGGAGCGAACCTTGACACTAGCTGGATTCCATAATAATAGTCCCGGCCATGTACAGAATACTGATCGCTGACGATGAGTTGAATATGCGTCTCGTCCTGGAGGCCATGCTCCGAAGGGAGGGCTACGAGGTAACCCTGGCCGCCGATGGCCGGGAGGCCTGGCAGATCATCCGGGCCGGCGGGATTGACACGGTGATCACCGATCTCAAGATGCCCCATCTGGATGGACTGGCCCTGCTCGATCAGGTTACCCGGCATAACCCGGGCCTGCCGGTAATAATCATTTCCGCCTACGGCACCGTGGCCGGGGCGGTGGATGCGGTGAAGAGGGGGGCCTTCGATTATATCACGAAGCCTTTTGAACAGGATGAGATCAAGGCGGTGCTGAGGAAGGCCGTCGCGAGCCGGCAGCTGGATGATAAGGAGTATCTGCCCGAGGAAGGCGAGATCGACCGGCAGGGAATAATCGGCACGAGCCAGGCGATCCAGGAGGTGTACGAGAACATAAAACGGGTGGCCCCGACCACCACGACTGTTCTTATTACGGGGGAAACGGGTACGGGAAAGGAACTCGTCGCCAAGGCCATCCACATGAACAGCCCGCGCCGAACAAATCCCTTCATCAAGATCAACTGCGCCGCCATCCCGGAAAACCTTATCGAAAGCGAGCTGTTCGGCTATGAGAAGGGGGCCTTCACCGGGGCGCAGCTGCGCAAACAGGGAAAATTCGAGATTGCCCACCGGGGAACCATTTTTCTTGATGAAATCGGCGAAATCCCCAAGGACATGCAGGTCAAGATCCTCCGCCTGATCCAGGAGCAGGAGTTTGAACGGATCGGGGGGCTGAAAACCATCAAGGTTGAAGTCCGTCTCGTGGCGGCGACCAACCGGGACCTCTTCGAAGAGGTCAAGAAGGGAAACTTCCGGGAGGATCTCTATTACCGGCTGAACATCTTTCCCATCCAGCTCCCCCCCCTGAGAGAAAGACGGGAAGATGTAGATCTCCTGGCTGATCATTTTCTCAACAGATTCAACGAGAAGCTTTCCAGAAACATTCAGGGAATCGAGCCTGCGGCAAGAGAGGCCCTCCGGAATTATCCCTGGCCGGGGAATATTCGCGAATTGGAGAATCTCCTGGAGCGGATGGTTCTCGTCGCGACGGGCGAAACGATCTCCCGGGACGATTTGCCGGGAGAGATAAAGACAGAAAAAACCGCAGCCACCCCTAAATTCAAAGCCGAAGGGCAATTTAACGTCTTACTGAAGGGTCATATGGAAGAGGTGGAACGGCAAACCCTGATCCAGATGCTCGACGAAGAGGGCGGCAACGTAACCAGGACGGCCAAGCGGCTCGGCATCAGCCGCAAGGGACTCCAGATGAAGATGATCAAGTACGACTTGCGCCGTCAGGAATAGAAAACCATCATCCGAAACAGGGGGGGGAGGTCTAAATGAGTGCATTTGAAGCAAGAGACATCGTGGAGTTCGCCATCCGGATCGAAGAAAACGGCGAGGCCTTCTATCGCTGGGCGGCCGGAATCGCGAAAGAGGCGGAAACAGTCGCCCTGTTCAACCGTCTCGCCCAGGAGGAAACACAACACCGGGACATCTTCGCCCGGTTGCTGAAGGAGGTGGGGAGCAACCCGCCCCACGAAAGCTACGAAGGTGAATATGGCGCCTATCTCCGGGATTACGTGGACAACAATATCGTTTTTACCAAAGAGACCATGGCGGCGGAACTGGCCAAGGTAAAGGACACCCGGGGGGCCGTCGATTTTGCCATCCGGCGGGAACTCGATTCCATTTTGTACTACCATGAAATCAGGAAATTCCTCTCCATCAGCGAGTATGACCAGATTGAGAAGATCATCGAGGAAGAGCGGCGACACTTTCAAAAGTTATCGGAACTCAAGAAATTCTATGCTGCTTAAGTAGACAGACTGAAGACTTTTAGACTCTATGAACGGGCCAGGCGAGACCATTTATCATTATCATAGGTCAGGCGTCCCGCCTGACATTCGATGATTAATGGTTCCCGCCATTTGCTTGACCGGTGAGGCGGGACGCCTGACCTATTTTGTCACTTCGGCCTATAGCCTAAACAACCTGAGTAGTTACGAGTTATGCCTTGATAAAAACTCATTGTCTTACTGTTTTCCACATAACTCCTCTGCCAAGGAAGGAACCGACAATATAGTGAAACAAGAAAAAACCAGGCTGGGCAAATTTGAAATGCAGCTTCTCGCCTATGCCCAGCTCAGGAAAAAAGAATTCATCTTCTCGGGCGAAATTGCCTCCGCCTTGGATATTCATGCCGAACAGGAATGGAAACTCCTCAACCGGATGGCGACGTCCGGTCTGATGGTCCGCTTGAAAAGGGGCGTCTATCTGGTCCCCTCCCGCATGCCCGCCGGCGGACGGTGGACGGTGGACGGTCAGCGGCTATTATATCCTCTCCAAGCTAATGGAGGTCAACCAGGGCCGATACCAGATCAGCGGCCCCGGCGCCTTTAACTTCCACGGCTTCGACGACCAGGTCCCGAACCGGGTTTACGTTTACAACAACCGGATTTTCGGAGAAAAGGAGATCGGCGGAACCGATTTCGCTTTTATTAAGACGGACGTTAAGCGATTGGGTTCGACAAAGAGTTTGAAAACGCCCGATGGGGGACTTTATCGAAGACGAAACGGATCTGATACATACCGCTGCGGAGCCTGACAAAGACTGGCCGGTGTACGGCGTGAACAACAAGGAAGGCGTGTTCCTAAACTCCCATCAGAAGGGTGCAACCTTCAACGCGCCGTACAAGCGCATCCGGAAGGACTGGTTCTTTCACAACCCTACGAGATGCAACGTCGGTTCGCTCGGCATTGTACCGGATGCCCCGGAGGAC
>JAXMLI010000312.1:0-3545 GCA_034368785.1 Smithellaceae bacterium
CGGTTATCAACTCAAAGAGGAGGATAACCGATGGATCAGCAGTTCACAGCCTGCAAAGGACCACGCATTGAAGAAGTTCAGCAACGATTTGAGCGATGGCGTGAGGGGAGGAAGCGTGGCACACCAATCCCGGCTGCTTTATGGGAAGACGCGGTACATCTTTGCGCCGCTCACTCTCTTTGCAAAATATCCAGCGCCTTGCATCTGGGCTATAAAGCCCTGAAGAAACGCTTGCAGTCTGCCTGTCCCGACCATTTTCCCGAATCTCAATCTGTGACGTCATCCGATTTTATTGCCCTGGATTTGAGATCATCTTTGCCGGAGTTCATTATGGAGATGGAACGGGCCGGCGGGAAGATGAGGATACATATCAAAGGAACGTCGGGTTTTCATCCCCTGGAACTGATGGAGATGTTCTGGGGTCGGGGATGATTCAACTCACCCCACAGATGCGGATTCTGCTGTCCATCAAGGCGGTGGATTTCCGCAAAGGGATTGACGGATTGGCGGAGATCTGCCGGCATATTCTGGGAACGGACCCTTTTTCGGGCTGCGTCTTTGTGTTTCGGAATCACAGAGCGACGGCGATCAAGGCGCTCATGTATGATGGTCAAGGGTTCTGGCTTTGCCAGAAGCGTTTGTCCAAGGGGTCGTTTCAGTGGTGGCCGGATAAAGGTTCTGATCGTGTCAGCGTTTTGGCTGTTCACGAACTGCAGCTTCTGCTGTGGAACGGCGATCCCAGTCATGTTCGCGTAGCTCCTGCCTGGAGGAAGATCGCTGCCGGCGGCTGAGGAAAGCCTGAAAAAAATATGCCTGATCTGAAAACTTTCCCTTGCGTTCTGTCAACGATGCTGTTATATCCTCTTCACGGAAACGGTGATTCGATACAGAGGCAAGGCGGTGACGGATAAAGAGGTCGTCTTTATCCGGGAGTTTATTGCGCAAAACACGGGCGACAGCCGGTGGATGCTTTCCCGGAAGCTTTGTCAAGCCTGGGGTTGGGTGCAGCAAAACGGGGCGCTTCGGGACATGGTATGTCGGGGGCTGATGCTTCAGTTGGCCCGGGCGGGACAGATCGAACTGCCTCCCACCAGGGTCAGGATCGTCAATCCTTTGGTGCATCGCAAGAAGCCTTCCCGGGTAGAGATAGACCAGACGCCCCTGGAAGGGAAACTGTCGGATATTGGCCCGATCGAGTTCCGTCAGGTCCGGCGGACGGATGCGGAGGCGATGTTCAACAGTTTGATCGAGGAGCATCATTATCTTGGTTATTGCCAGCCGGTAGGGGAGCAGCTCAAGTATGTCGTTTTTATCAAAGAAAGACCGATAGCCTGTCTGGCCTGGTCATCGGCTCCCCGTCATATCGGAGATCGCGACCGGTTTATCGGCTGGACAAAACAGGTACGAGAAAAGCGCCTGTCCCTGATTGCCGTAAACACCCGGTTTCTCATCCTGCCGTGGGTAAAGGTTTCCTGCCTGGCCTCTCACATCCTGGGGAAGATGGTAAAGATCCTGCCCAAGGATTGGGAGCGATTCTACCATCACCCTCTTTATTATCTTGAAACTTTTGTTGATCAGGAGCGTTTTCACGGCACCTGCTACCGGGCGGCCAACTGGCTCACTATTGGTCAGACTACGGGTCGGGGGAAGAATGACCAGACCGGCAGAGCGAACCGCTCCCTCAAGGATGTTCTGGGGTACCCCCTGTCCGAGGATTTCCGCGATCATCTTTGCGGAGGCCAGTCATGAAGCAGCCGAAATTAATCAAACTGAAGCCGGCGGACGTGGAAGCCCTCCTGGATCGGGTGGAAAAGGAGGCCTTGCAGGAGGGCGATTATGAGATCATCAAGGGGCTTATAGAAGCCTTTGTCTATCTCAGTCAATCGGTCAACGCGAAGGCCACTGCCATTAGACGTCTTTTGCGGATCGTCTTCGGCGCCAAAACGGAAACCAGGGAAAAGCTTTTCAAGATTGCCGCCAGCCCGAAAAACGCTGATGCTCCCCAGGAGGAATCTGAACCGAAGCAGCAGCCGGGTCACGGGAGAAACGGCGCCGATGCTTACAAAAAAGCTGAGCGGATTGAAGTCCCCATCGCGGATTTAAAGGCCGGTGAATCATGCCGGGAATGTCCCAAGGGGAGACTTTATCCAGTCAAAAAGGCGGGAACCTTGGTGCGGTTCGTGGGGATGGCCCCTCTGGCAGCGAAAATCTATGAGTTGGAGAAGCTGCGCTGCAACCTCTGCGGCGAGGTCTTCACGGCTAAGCCCCCCGACAATGTAGGTTCCGAGAAGTATGACGAAACCGCCGGGGCCATCATTGCCACGCTGAAGTATGGCAGCGGTATCCCGTTCTACCGGATCGAGAAGCTTCAGGAAAGTATGGGCGTTCCCCTGCCGACGTCAACCCAGTGGGATATTACGGAAAACGCAGCCAACCTGGTTCACCCCGCCTATCGGGAACTGATCCATCAGGCCGCCCAGGGCAATGTCATCCATAACGACGATACCCCCATGAAGATCCTGGAGTTGGTAAAAGAGGTCAATGAAAAATCCTCTCGAACGGGGATGTTTACCACCGGCATGATGTCCATCGTAGAGGACCGCAAGATCGCCCTGTTCTTTACGGGTCAGAAACACGCCGGGGAAAATATGACGGACTTGCTCAAGCAACGGCAAGTCGAACTGGATCCGCCGATTCAGATGTGCGACGCCCTCAGCCGCAATGTGCCCAAGGAGTTCGAAACCATCCTGGCAAACTGCCTGGTCCACGGGCGGCGGAACTTCGTGGACGTGGCGGCAAACTTTCCTGAAGAAACGGCGCATGTCATTGACCAGATCGCGTTGGTTTACCGAAACGATGAGACAGCCAAACAGCAAAACCTCTCACCCCAGGAACGGCTTCTCTTCCATCAGCGGGAAAGTGGGCCGGTGATGAAGAATCTCAAACAGTGGCTTTCCGAACAGATAGAGCAAAAGAAGACGGAGCCGAACTCCGGATTGGGGAAGGCAATCGCCTATATGCTCAAGCACTGGGACCCGCTGACTCTATTCCTGAGAGTACCCGGAGCGCCTCTGGACAACAACCTCTGTGAGCAGACCCTGAAAAAGGCCATCCTCCATCGAAAAAATAGTTTGTTCTACAAAACCGAGCATGGCGCGTTCATTGGCGATATGTTCATGAGCCTGATTCACACATGCAATCTGAGGGATGTCAATCCCTTCGACTACCTGGTGGCCATCCAGAAACATTCTTCCGCGGTCTTCAAAAACCCCGGCGCCTGGATGCCCTGGAATTACCAAGCCAGCTTACCCGTCAACGATTCCTGATGAGCCTGTTCTACCCAATATTTTAAATCAGACGCTGCCTGTGGTGCTACAACCGGGAGGCTTGGGGGGACGTCTGCCCCCTCAGCTTCACCTCCGGCAAATTTTTTCCCGCTACGCAGCCTTACCGGAAGGACACAATTTGGTGTAGCCATCTCTATTTAATTCCCTTCACCGTAGCCATAGCCGTGGCGATGAGTCCGGCAACGTCGGCGACATTAC
>JAXMLI010000313.1:0-11225 GCA_034368785.1 Smithellaceae bacterium
GCGGAGGAAAAACGCCTGGGACTGGAATATTACAAGAACAATATCCTCCATTTCTTCCTGCCGTTGAGCTTTGTCGCCGCATCGATTCTTTCCTGCCGGGAGGATTTGATTCTGCTCAACCAGATTATGGAGGATTATCAGTTCTTCAAACGGCTCTTCCGGCATGAATTCATCTTTGATGACAGGGTGGATGATCTCGACGAGGTTAATGATGTCCTGGCCTATCTCCATAAAAAGGGGATGATTTCGGCAGAGGAGAGGGCGCAGAAGGCGTGGATCGAGGTAAAAGGGACCGGCAGGGCGCACCTGCAGCAGTTCGCCGGCCTGATTCACAACTATATCGAATCCTATTGGGTCGTGATCAGGGGCTGCACCTATCTGAAAAAAAAGCCCAAGCCGGAGAAGGACTTCCGGAAAATCCTCCAGCAGTTTGGCGCGAAGATCTTCCGCAAGGGTGAGATCATGCGGGCAGAGTCCCTCTCCCAGTCTAATTATGCTAACGCGGTCAGGTATCTCAGGGAGGTCGGTGTGCTTAACCTGGGCGAGATCTTTGTAAAGGGTGAAAAGTCAAAGATCGATTTCTTTACCTTGGCGGAGCTGAAGGCTCTGGAATCTCTCCGCCGCCGACTTTTCCGATTCCTCTGATAGTCAGCGGCCGTCGTGGCTGAGACGGGGGAAGGGCAAAACGGAACGCGCCCATCATGCAGGGGCTACGGACGCGACTATGGCGCGTCACGCCCGCACCCTGGACATGAAGCGAAGCTAAGATGTTTTTCTTTTAATTGAGTAAAAGGTCCCTGAACCCCTGTACAGGGCGGCGGGGCCGAGTTCCTCTTCAATTCGTAGAAGCTGGTTGTATTTCGCCAGTCGCTCGCTCCGGGAGATGGAGCCTGTCTTGATCTGGCCGCAATTCACCGCGACGGCGAGGTCGGCCATGAAGGGATCTTCCGTCTCGCCTGAACGGTGGGAAACGATGCAGGTGTACCCCGCCTCTTTGGCCGTCTGGATGGTCTCAAGGGTCTCCGTCAGGGTGCCGATCTGGTTGAGCTTGATCAGAATCGAGTTGGCAATGCCGGAGGAGATTCCCCTCTTGAGCCGGGCGGGATTTGTCACGAAGAGGTCGTCGCCCACGATCTGAACCCGACTGCCCAGGCGCTCCGTGAGCAGTCGCCATCCCTCCCAGTCATCCTCCGCGAGGCCGTCTTCAATCGAGATAATGGGATAGCGGTCCACCAGGTCGCTGTAAAAGGCGACCATCTCTGCGGAGTTTTTTTCTGGCTTTGCTTCGGCGGCGAGCTGATATTTCCCATCTATAAAAAAAGAGCTGGCAGCGGAATCAAGGGCGATCACGATATCGCTCCCGGGGCGGTAACCGGCCTTTTCGATGGCCGACATGATCAAGGCCAGGGCCTCCTCATTGGATTTGAGATCAGGGGCGAACCCGCCTTCATCGCCTACCGCGGTGTTATAGCCCTTCCCCTTGAGGACGGATTTGAGGGTATGGAAGACCTCGGAGCACATCCGGAGGCCCTCCCGGAAGTTCGGGGCGCCCGTGGGCATGATCATGAATTCCTGAATGTCCACATTGTTGTCCGCGTGCTGTCCCCCGTTCAAGATGTTGGCCATGGGGACCGGAATATCCCTGGCCGACACGCCGCCGAGATAGCGATAGAGCGGCAGCTCCAAGGAAGCCGCGGCAACCCGGGCGCAGGCCAGTGAGACTCCCAGGATGGCATTGGCGCCGAGAACTCGCCTGTTCTCCGTCCCGTCAAGTTTTATCATGGCCTGATCAATTTCCACCTGGTTCAGACAGTCAATCCCGATTATTTCCGGGGCGATCTTTTCGATCACGTTATTTACCGCTTGCAGGACCCCCTTGCCCTTGTAACGTGCGGGGTCGCCGTCCCTTAGTTCGAGCATTTCATGTTCGCCCGTAGATGCCCCGGAGGGAACCGATGCCCGGCCGGTCAGCCCGGAAACCAGCGTCACTTCGGCCTCCAGGGTTGGGTTCCCCCGTGAATCCATGATCTCCCTCGCGCATATATTTACAATCTCTGTCATCTGCCTTACCTCCTTCCGGTTATTTCGCCACCGGCCTCACCGTATAATAATCCCTGCCAATTTTCAAGTTTGGATTGAAGTACGGTGCTTGTCAAAAGGCACATATTTAGGTAGGATGGCGTAAAAAAGGGAACTGCCCGCCTTGGAACCGAAGAAGAACACCAAACTTTACCATCATCTCAAAAAATTGCTCGAACAGGCCGTGGTGGATTACGGGATGATCGACCGCGGAGACCGGCTGCTCGTGGGTGTTTCCGGGGGCGCCGACAGTCTTTCTCTTCTGGATCTTCTCGATTCAAAAATGATTTTCATCCCGGAATTCAGTTTCACCGCCGTTTATATCGACCATGGCTTCGATCCCGCCTATGCGACCTACCGGGCGCTGGAGGGCTACTTCCAGAAAAATGGTTACGAGTACGTCCTGGAAAAGACCGACATCGGCCCGCTTGCCCACAGTGACTATAACCGGAAGAATCCCTGCTTTTTATGTTCGCGTCTGCGACGAAAGAGGCTCTTTGAACTTGCCGCTGAACACGGGTGCAATAAAGTGGCCCTTGCCCACCATCAGGACGATATCATCGAGACCCTCCTGATCAATATGTTTTACGCGCGCGAAATCAGCACGATGGTCCCCGCGCAATCAATTTTTAAAGGAACGTTGAAGATCATCAGACCCCTGTCTTGCGTCAGGGAGACTTTGATCAAAAGGTATGCCGCAGAAAGATCATTGCCCGTAACCCCCACCCTCTGCCCCACCGGTGAGACCTCCCGACGGGCCTATATTAAGACACTCCTTCAGGCTTTGGAGAAGGATAACAAGAATATCCGGAGCAACATCTTCCAGGCGATGGGTCGCGTAAAGCTCGATTATTTGCCCCGGGTGGTGAGTTTGTAAGTGGCACACGCACTTTAATAACCAATTCAGGAGCTACCCCTTGAAAAAACCAGCTAGCGGTGAAAAGATCATTTGCCAAAACAGGACGGCCCGGTTTAATTACGCCATCGGGGACACCTATGAGGCCGGGATTGTTCTCCTGGGCACCGAGGTCAAGGCCATCCGGGAAGGGAAGGCCAACCTGAAGGACGGCTACGCCCTGATCAAGGACGGCGAACTCTTCCTTTACGATTTTCACATCAGTCCCTATTCCTGTGGCAATCGCTGTAATCATGAACCCCTGCGGGTCAAAAAACTCCTCCTGCATAAAAGCGAACTTAAAAGGCTCTATGGCAAATCCCAGGAGCAGGGCTTTTCCCTTATTCCCACCAGGGCATATTTCAAAGGGGGAAAGATCAAGGTCGAGGTGGGCATAGCCAAGGGAAAAAAGCTCTATGACAAAAGGCAGGATATCCGCGAGAGGGAAGATAAGCGGGCCATGGAACGGGGTTTTAAGGAAAGGTAGAAACATTTTCGCGGCAATCGCCGGAGAAATTATTTTGGATCGTATCTCCGGGGGCAGTATGCTATAGCGAACGAAAAATTATCCGGAGGATTAATGGGCAGAGGCGAAAGGATTCATACGCGATCGATTAATGTCGAATGCTACGAACTTACCGAGGGGGGATTGTTGATCGAAGGAACCCTCACGGATGAAAGATTTTTCCCCTACATGATTTATGCGACCCAGCAGGTGGAGGCACCCGGCCCGATTCATCAGATGGTTGTTTCGATGGTAATCTCCCTGCCAGAGCTGATCATTGATAAGGTGGAAGTCAGGATGCCGGTGATACCCATGCCGGAATGCGAGGAAACGAAAAAAACCCTGGCAAGGTTGAATAACTTGCAAATCAGGCCGGGGCTCACCAGCGAGATCAGAAAAATCCTCGGGAAAGGCGCTGGATGCCTCCATCTGACGAATCTGGTTTTAGCTATGGTCTCCGCGGCCATGCAGGGTATCTGGTCCAATTTCAGCCGGATCCGGGGTGACCGTCCCGTGGAAGTGCCCGATACGGATTTGTCCATCATGATCGACAGTTGCTGGATGTGGCGTCAAGGGGGACCCCTGGCGAAGAGGATTACGGCCAAGCAGCGTGAACTTCGGGAAAAAAGGGCCATAAGGGGGTAGGTCGTCCATGGGGAAAGGGATCGTTGCAACCATTGACGGACCAGCCGGCGCGGGAAAGAGTACCGTCGCGCGCATGCTGGCGAAGCGCCTTTCACTGCTTTATCTGGACACCGGCGCCCTTTACCGCGCGGTGGCTTTCCTGGCGATCGAAGATGGCCTGTCGCTCGATGACGAAACTGCCCTCGGGAGTCTCTGCGAAAAAATTAAGATAGAGATTCTGACCGATGATCTAACGACACGGGTCATAGTCGATGGCGCGGATATTTCCGCCAAGATACGCACCGAAGAGGTGAGCCTGGCCGCCTCGAAAGTCTCCGCATATTCCATGGTCCGCAAGGCCCTTCTCCATTTCCAGAGGGCAATCGGCGAACGGGGAGGCATTGTTGCCGAGGGGAGGGATATGGGGACCGTGGTCTTCCCGGACGCGGATTTCAAGTTTTTCCTCGACGCCGACATGAGCGAGCGGGCCAAGAGAAGATATCATGAATTGTGTGACAGAGCCGAGACGGTCGATCTGGCAGGCCTGGAAAAGGACATTATGTGCCGGGACAGACAGGACCGGGAGCGGGAAATCGCGCCCTTGAAGCCCGCGCCGGAGGCGATAATTATTGATTCAACCGATATTCCGGCTCAACTGGTGGTCGAAAAGATGGTCAGGGCAATAGCGACGAGGAGATAAGTACATATTAGCCAAGCTCTGTAACCGAAATATGTTGATATTTTACCGTCTGTATGCTAGCAGCACCGGGTAGAAGCTTGGTGAAGTATTCACGACTAATTTTTCAGGGGGTGTGTTCTTAAATGGTTAACAACGATAACGTGGGTCATGACCTGTTGGAACAGGGAGGGGACAAGGAGATTGATACGGATATTCAGACACATGGTGCTGATCAGGACTTCAGTTTCAAAGACCTCTACGAACAAAGTCTGCAAAATATCCAGTTTGGCGAGATTGTCTCCGGAAGAGTAGTCCAGATAACCAACGACCTGGTTATGGTTGATGTAGGATGGAAGACCGAAGGCCATATTCCGATCAGGGAACTCAAGGATGCGGAGGGAAATATCACCGTAGCACTGGGAGATGAGATCGTGGTCCTGGTTGATAAGAGAGACTCCGATGGGACGCTCATCCTGTCTAAAGAGAAGGCGGCAAAGATAAAGGTATGGGACGATGTTAAGGCGGCCTGTGAGAATGTTACCCCGATGACCGGCACCATTCTTGAGCGGGTGAAGGGCGGACTATCCGTTGATATCGGCGTGATAGGCTTCCTCCCCGGTTCCCAGGTGGACATCCGGCCGGTGAGAGATCTGGATAAATTGATCGGCCAGACCATGCCCTTCAATGTCATCAAATATGACCGCAAAAGAAATAATGTGGTACTCTCCAGAAGGGCCATTATCGAAAAGGAGCGCGAGCGGGAAAAGAGCACGACACTTCTGGAAATAACCGAGGGGAAGGTAGTCGAAGGGGTAATAAAGAACATCACCGATTACGGCGTATTCGTTGACTTGGGTGGAATAGACGGCCTGCTTCACGTGACGGACATCTCCTGGGGGAGGATCACCAGACCCGCCGATCATTTTGCCAAAGGGGACAGGATTCAAGTAAAGGTACTCTCCTTCGACAGGGAAAGAGAAAGGGTATCTATCGGTATCAAGCAACTCTACCAGAACCCCTGGGACGGGATCCAAGAGCGATACCCGCTGGGATCGATGGTGTCCGGCAAGGTTGTAAATATTAAGGATTACGGCGTATTTGTGGAAATTGAACCCGGCCTGGAGGGCTTGGTTCATGTGTCCGAGATGTTCTGGACAAGGGAGATAAAGCATCCGTCCAAGATAGTCGCCGTCGGCGATACAATCCCGGTAATGGTTCTCGACATTAACCTGGAGAACAAGAGGATCTCTCTGGGATTGAAACAGACCAAGCCAAACCCCTGGGAAGAGGTGAAGAAGAAATATCAGGAAGGCAGCATCATAAGAGGTATAGTGAAGAACATAACCAACTTTGGCGCCTTTGTTGGTGTGGAGGAGGGTATCGATGGCCTGATCCACATCTCCGATATGTCCTGGCAGCAACGGATTAATCACCCTTCGGAGCTGTTCAAAAAAGGTCAGGAAGTTGAAGCGGTTGTGCTGAGTATCGATGCCGAGCACGAAAAATTCTCCCTGGGGATAAAACAAATCGGAAAAAATCCATGGGAAGAGCTCAGTGAAAGGTACACGCCAGGATCGGTAATCTCCGGTCGTATTACCAATATCACTGATTTCGGTATTTTCGTTGAACTGCAAGAGAATATTGAAGGACTGGTCCATGTTTCAGAAATCAGCCATAAGAAGGCAAAGGATTCTGCCGAGGGCTACCGCGTAGGTGAAACTATAAACGCGATAATAAAGAGCATCGACAGCAAGAACCGGAAGATAAGACTCAGCATAAAGGATCAAGATACCGCCTCTGAGGGCGGATCGGTGAATCAATACATTAACAACAGGGAAAACGTCGGGTCCAATCTCGGGAAGGCGCTGGCTGATGTCAGGTTCCAAGGGGTGGATAGAAGGGACGATTAAGGCAGATTCATGAAAAAACATCCCATAATACTGGGGATAGTTATTTTCGCCGCCTTTGGTTTGGTGTTTTTTCTTTCCGTTTATATCATCACCAGGATGTTCCACGGGGGAAGTGTTATCTCCCTCTCTGATCGGGTTGGGGTCGTTGAGATAGAAGGCCCCATAACCGATTCCCGCCAAACTGTCAAAGATATCGAAGAATTTGTAAGGGACGGATCAATTCGCGCCATTGTGCTGCGTATCGATTCACCCGGCGGTGGTGTCGCGCCTTCCCAGGAGATCTACCAGGCAGTACTGGAGGCCAAAACAAAGAAAAAGGTGGTGGCCTCTCTCGGGTCGATCGCGGCATCAGGCGGATACCTGGTTGCGGCCGCGGCGGAACAGATCGTGGCCAATCCCGGCACTATTACCGGCAGCCTCTCGGCGGTTATGTATTTTCCCAACGTAGAGGAACTCCTTAAGAAGCTGGGCGTAAGCTCCTCGGTGGTGAAAAGCGGCAGATTCAAGGACATAGGTTCCCCTGTTCGGATGATGACCAAGGAGGAAAAGCTGCTCCTGCAGGAACTGGTGGACGATATCTACGATCAGTTTTTAGAGGCGGTAAGCAGCGCCCGTAATATTCCCCGCAAAGAACTTCTCAAGATCGCCGATGGCCGGATATTCACCGGCAGATATGCTAAAGAGGCCGGACTTGTGGATTCCCTCGGCGATTTGGGGGCGGCCGTCCGGTTGGCCGCAAAGCTTGCGGAGATTAAGGGTGAGCCGACTGTTGTGTACGCCAAAAAAAAGACGTCCTCCTGGATTGAAGCGCTCCTCATGAACTTCGCAGGGACAAGAGAAATATTAGAAAAGGCCTTCTATCCCAAAGCCAATTATCAATATTTCTGATCCTGTTCCCGCCCATAATCACGGGGCAAGGAATCTATGCAAGACTTCAAAACCATACATCTGGAAAGAAGAGATGGATACGCGATAGTCACCATGAACAGGCCCAGGGAGATGAATGCCCTCTCCCGGGATATGCGCAACGAACTCTATGAGTGCTTTTCCGCCCTGGACCAGGATCCCGAAGTTTCGGCAGTTATTCTCACCGGCGGAAACTATGTCTTCTCTGCCGGTATGGATATCAAGGAAATGGCCTCCTTGCCTGATGGCGAGATTGACGATTACTTCAAGTCCATTACCCGCTACCTCGGTAAAATTTATACCCTGAAAAAACCCGTAATTGCCGCCGTCGGGGGAATAGCCCTGGGCGGGGGGTTCAACCTGGCCGTGGTGTGCGACCTGATCGTCGCCTCCGAAAGTGCCATCTTCAGCCACCCGGAATTGAAATTCGGATTGAATCCACTCTTCTCTCCCCTTAGAAATCTGGTGGGAATGGCAAAGGCAAAAGAAATTGCCATGCTTGGCGAACCTATCGGGGCTAAGGAAGCCCTGCGCATCGGCCTGATTAATAAGGTCGCGAGGCCGGATGAACTGGGAGTGGTGGCGCAGGCCATGGCGGAGGATCTGTCCAAAAGGTCATTGACCGCATTAGAGGCCGTGAAGAGGATATCCGACATTGTCCCCAGGCTTGATAAAGGCGCCGCCCTGGAGCTGGAATTCGATATCTCCGCCCTCTTATTCTCCCGTTCGGAAAGGAAGGATCATATGAATGAGTTTTTGGAGGAACTAAAAAAGCGGAAACAGAAATAACAATGAACAACGATCATTGATAATTGTTCATTGAAAATACGCCTCAACCGTAGTTGAACCGGTCCCAGTCGCTGTCGGCGGTGGAGAAATCCCTTAGCTGATCACTACGCTTTTTATGCTGGAGTTTTTTGAGCGCCTTCGCCTCGATCTGCCTGATTCTTTCCCTGGTAACCCCCATCATCTCGCCCACTTCTTCCAGGGTGAAGGGACCATAATTGCAAGCCACCCACGTGCAGTTGAAATATTCCTCGTTTTTCAATTGCCACTCACAGGTCACCTCAAGACATGCCTCGTTGATGAAGACTCCCTTTTTCTTGCACACGTATTTGTTGGTAAGACTCTTGATATCCCTCTTCATTTCACCATCCGACGATTTATTTGCTGAGATGCCAAGTGACTCAATTTTCATTGATTGTAAATAATCCTTTTTTTCTCATTGTCAATAGCCAATGCTGTTTTTATGACTGCACACGCATATAGTACTACTAAAGTGCATTAAAATAAAAGCATTCGTTTCCCCTAGGAGTCATCGTCCTTGATTTTTTATTTTTTCCAGACGATTCAGGCGGTGAATAAGAACCTGGCGATCTTTATGAGAAATATCGGAGAACGTCAAGGCCTCTCTCGTCAGCGCCAGTGCTTTATCCGGCCTGGCATTCCGGTGCTCATGCCATTTTGCCAGTTCTACCCGCGGTTGGAGATCCCGGGGACAATCAATGAGCATGGCTTCCCAGAGGGGAACGGCGCGTTCCCAAAGGCCTTGACGTTTATTCAACTGGGCGAGCATCCTTCTCGCGTCATGGCGGACCGGCCTGTTTTCTGACCGCGCGCAGACGAGCAGCAAACGTTCAGTTTCATCCCGGTCTTTTCGGCGCAGGAAAAATTTCGCAAGGGAGAGGATATCTCGATGTTCAAGGTTCTGAAGTTCGTCAAGGCACCCGAGGAACCGGGAAAGATAGCCCATCAGAGCCGCCAGGGAAAGAACATCAAGCCGGTTATGCTGGAAGATGTCCTTCACGAGATGAGGATCACGCCGGGAAAGCCAGGCAAAGTAGCGACCCGGTATTTCGGCCCCCGGCAGATCATTGGTTCTTTTTATTCCCAGAAGTTGTTCTTCAATATTTGTCAACCGGTGGTTATCCAGGCGATGGCTTAGAAGGCGACGGGACTGGTGGAGAAGATCGAGATGGATCAGGCCGGTGAAGGGATTTTCCTGACGGTTGATAATATATCTGGCGGCAAGAAGGTTCAGATCGAAGGCCTTGCCGTTGAAGGTGACCAGGAAACGCTTTCCCTTGACCTCCTCGCCTAAGAAAGCAAGTGCCGCGGGTTCTTCGGAGTAATCCCGGCAAAATATCTGCCTGGTGAGGAACGAATTCTGGCGGAGAAAACCCAGGCCGATCATGAACGGGAAGGTGCCGCTCCCACCCGAGAGGCCGGTGGTTTCCGTATCCAGAAAGACGGTTTCCTCGATCGTTACCGTCCCCAGGCGCTGGTCGTCCATGATCATGGCCAGGCGGTCCATGCAGCTGCCGGAGATGGCCTGGCGCAGCAGGATGTGCTGCTTATCCTGTTCTGTCGAATGTTGAGCCAGAAAGAACTTTCCCAGGTGGTTTTCCGACTCTTCTCCTCGAACCAGTTCCCCCAGGGGTAAACAATATTTTGCGGGTGTAAGCTTCGCGGGTCCGGGCGTGGATAAGGGACGAGGGTTGATTTCCTCAAGACGGAGGCGAATGCCGCTTGTAATCGGTCCTGACCTCGTTTCCGGGGGTAAGGTCTCGCCCAGCTGTCTTTTTAAACGTTTAATCACCGTCATGGCAGTTTAACCCCATCCCCACCCCGACCCTCCCCTTGAAGGGGAGGGAGAAGGCCCTGCAAAGACCGCCATTGTGCCTCAAAAAGAACCTGATGTATGTAAAAGGCGTACTCATGCCGGCTCCAGAAGCAGTTCGATCAATCTCAATGCTATTTCCTTTCCGCGGGCGCCCGCGTCCATGGTTGGCCCCACGCAGCTGGGACAGCCCTGGGTGCAGATGCAGCCCCTTATGAGATCGCCGCAGGAGGCAATCAGATCAAGGTGGCGGTCATAGAGCAGGGCGGAAAACCCCACCCCCCCGGGGTAGGCGTCGAAGATAAAGACGGTCGGGTCGAAGGAATTGAACCCCCCGTCCCCCTGCGATTCCGCGCCAGGCGGAAAGTCACCGCTTTCGGAGATAGTTCGTTTCCCCTGAATATAGCTCACAAACCATGAACCGCTTTTATCTCCAATCGAGCGGTCTATATCCCGCTGGTCGGACATGAGGAAGATAGCGGAGAGATGCTGGAAGGCGTAGGCGAGGCCGGAGAGACCGTCCACCAGGTCGGAGCGGTTATAGGGCAATTGATCCAGCCTGTCCTGCGGAATGGTAAACCAGTAACTGGTGGTGTGCATATCAACCTCGGGGAGATTCACATCCCCGTAACCTACATTTTCGGCGGTGTAGAACTTGATCTTCTTGTATCCCACCACCTTCCGTACGACCTGAACCTCTCCCTGCTCGACGATGACCTGGTTAATCTTTTTATCCTTGAAGGAATCGATCACCCTTACCTTGGTGTAGGTCATTGCGTCGGGGTAGTAATCCACGTCCACCTTTTTCACATAGGCCTTCCGGCGTTCCAGGTCCAGTTTGTCCACATGGTACTGCTGGGACTGGGCCATGTAGATGGCCTCATCATGGACCGTCGTGAAGGCGCCGATCCAGTCAATTTCGGCCAGTACCTTGTGGCTTCCGGGACTGGTGGTATCGACGATCACCACGTTCTCCGAGTTGACGCTCCTGAGGCTCACCTCGTCGG
>JAXMLI010000314.1:0-5735 GCA_034368785.1 Smithellaceae bacterium
AGCCATGGCCTCGATGATCGAGACGGGGAAACCTTCCCGGCGCGAAGACAGGACAAAGATGTCCATGTCGGCGAGCAGCTGTGGGATGTCGCTACGTTTACCCGTCATCTCGACGGCATCCTCCAGCCCCAGAGAAGACACCAAAGACTCGATCTCCTGCCGCAGTTCCCCGTCGCCCACCAGCAGCAGGCGGACGTCAGGCGATTCCTTTCGGACCGTGGCGAAGGCGCGCAGCAGGTTCCCGTGATCCTTGGCCTCGGTCAGCCTGGCCACGGTTCCTATCACCACATCCCCGCTTTTCCGACTGGGCTCCTGAGCCGGCTGCGCGAACCGGGACAGGTCGATCCCGTTGGGAATGACCTCGATCCGGTCGGGCCTGAGGCCGACGACATCGATCATGAAGCTGCGCAGGTTTTGCGACACGCAGACCATCTTACCGAAAAGACGGCCATGCAGCCTAGCCATGCGCCTCAGCCACGCGTGTCTGCCCAGGGAGTGCCTGGCGTGCTCAGTGTAGACGACCGCGACACCGGCCAGCAATGCGGCGGGCATGACGTACTGAAGGAGATAGGCACCATGCACCTGCGCCACTGCAGTCCGCTCCTGACGAAAACGGCGGTAGAGCTCCACCACCGTCCGCACCTTGCCCAGGCGGTGCGCATCCAGCGAAAAGGCGCTGACGCCCCGCTCCGAAGCGACATCGGACAACGGCCCCCCGGATTTGAACACGCCGCACAGACTCACGGAAAAACGCTCATCCTCCCGCAGCAGCGAGCAGACGTTCAAAGCCAAGCTTTCAGCGCCCCCGAACTCGAGGGCGAAAACGACTTGCATGACATGGATGTTACCTAACGCCATAATACTCCAGCTTGTTTCTGAACGATACGAGAGAGCTAAAAAAGCCTGCGCAGCAAACGGGCCGGGTTGCCGGCGTGGACTTCGTAGTCACCCGTTTTCTTCACGACAACGCTGCCCGCGCCAATAATGTTCTGCTTTCCGATGTCCGCCATGACCACCGAAGCCTGTCCGATCCAGCTGTTTTCACCAATGCTGACCTGCTCCAAGACGCCGCCTGACTGCCAAATGATGGGAACGTCTTTCTGGAACGATGCGTGCTGCCGTCCCCCGCTCAAGATATGACAGCAGGGACTTATACCCACGTTGTTTCCAATTTTTGCGTTGCCAATGATGCAGAATGTCGAAATGAAGACGTCGTCATGAATTTCCGCAGCCGGCTGACTGAAGTATGATCCAAAATCCACATACAGCCTTTTTCCGCATTTCTTCAAAGTAAGGCTATAATAAGCCGATCTCAGATAACCGCCAACCTTACCGGGCAAAAGCGCGAGAAGCTGCCCGGTCGTGGTGAACACACCCCTGCTGTTGGTGACAAGGAACGGCAACGCAAGCGGGAAGGCGATGCCAAGAAAAACATAACCAACATATTTCTTCAAATTCTGCCTTAACATCTGTCACTCTTCCCATGCACCGGGTATTTCCCAGCATCCACTTCCCGGTGCGCTTCGAGATAGAATTCGTATCGCTCCGGCCCGACAATTTCCTTGAGTTCTTCTGGTATAGGGAGCTTCCTTTCTACTTTCCACGGGTTCCCGCTAATCAGACAGAACGGTGGAACCGTCCTGCTCAGATGCGTTCCCATCTTGGCCACCACCCCGTCTCCGACAACTGTGCCAGGATAGATCGCAGTTTCCAAAGTGAGCCAACAAAAATCCCCGACGATCACCGGACGAATGGATTCAGACTTAGGACAGCCTCCTCCGCTTTGCATCCTTGCCATCATGTCATCAATCTGATGTCCTGGATTGTCTGCTATAAACGGGGAAACGATCATGCAATACTTGCCGATGACAACTTTCCTTCCCACACGAAATTTGACTTGCGGTCCAATGTACGTGTTGTCCCCTATGTGCAGTTCCGGTTTGTCCAGCACCTTGAGGCCGGCGAAAGCAACATTATCAAACATCGTCACGTTGGAGCCGATATGAATCTGCAAGTCCCCCAAAATTTTTGTACTCCCATTGCCAGCATAGTGCATTTTGAAATTCGCGCCAACAGAGACGCACTGAGACTTGAACATCGGCTCGTAATAAACGACTCGCCAGAACTCGTGCCACAAGGTCGTCCGCAGCACCCACTCTCGATAGAGAAAACCATGCAGGGTCTTGTTCATGGGAAAGGATATCCCGCGAACCTCCTTGGCAAGTGTATACAACCGCTCGTAAAATGGTGTCTCACGCCGCCGGATTTTTACGGATAATTCGTGCCAGCTCAATGCCATTCCTTTATCTCCTTACTTCATGCTTGCGTTCACATTGCAGAACGAACCGCGAGCACCTCTTGGTACAGGTCGAGAATCCTCCGGGTGCGCAGGGCGGGACTGAACTCAACCAACACACGCTGGCGCCCGGCTCTGCCATGCGATTCAAGGAGAGCGCGGTTTTCGAATAGTGAACACATGGCCAAAGCCAGCTGATCGGAATTCTTAGGCTCAACAATAAGACCAGTAACCCCGTCCAAGACGACTTCGGGAATCCCCCCTACGCGCGTTCCCACTAGTGCTTTTCCGAAAAGCATGGCCTCGAGCGCCACGTTAGGCATGCCCTCGCTCAGGGAAGGCATGACCACCAGATCCATGGCACGGTAGTACTCTGCCACATGCGTGACGTGCCCAATAAAATGAATGGCCCCAGACAACCCGAGGGTAGCAACCTCTGCCTCGAGAGTTTGCCGATCCGGCCCGTCACCAACCAGGATTCCGATCAGGCGTGGAAAACGCTCGCGGGCCAACGCCAGAGCCCGTAAAAAATACGTCTGCCCTTTTTCCGGACTGAACCTTCCGACCACCCCCGCCACAAGGGCCTGCGGATGTATGGCGAGGGAAGCCCTCACGTCGCGCCCTGAATTTCCGGCCTCCACCTCAGTGGGGTCAACGGCGTTGGGAATCACCCGGATCTTATCCCCGGACACGAAAACCAGCCTTCGTCTGATAGAATCCGAAACTGCTACTACCCGGGTGGCGAAAGGCACCAGCGTCTTTTCAAGCCCGTGGTACATCCGCATTTTCATGTTCTCGGAGGTCCAGCCATGGACGAACGCTACCCACGGGAGGCCCGTTTTCCAATGTAGCGCCGCACAAAGCACATGGCTTTTGTACCCGTGCGATTGAAGCACATTGACCTTCTCCTGACGCACGAGTTCCAAAGCCTGATTGATTAGCCCGGGATCAAACGCAAACCTCTGCCTCAAGGGAATAATCCTGACTTTGGCCCCCTCAATAGCCCGCACAAAGTCTGTTTCTCTTTTATTTCCAAGCATGTAATCAATGCATATAGGATCGCATGATTCTAACCCGCCGTTCCTGAAGAACTGGATTAGCCCTTTACCCGGCCCTCCCAGTATTCTGGTAGCCATCGCGATAAAAACTCTGGGTTTCATGCAATGCACCTTTTCTGAAGCAGCAGGGTATCCATCCACCCGGATAGAATTTCGGCCTTCGCCACCCACGCCTCGCCGTCGATCCACTCTGACTGATGCTGTTTCCTGCCTGACTGCAACGCACCCAGGATCGCTGCGTCAAATTCTTCCATCCCTGCAGCCAAATACAAAATTTCCTTGAACTCCATCACTCCCGGTAGCGGGGTCGTCACGACCGGAATATCCAGTGCCAAGTATTCCTTGAGCTTGAGCGGGCTGATTCCGGCAGTGCTCCTGTCGACAACATAGGGGAGAATGGCCACATCGAAGGCGGCGGCATGACTTGGAAGTTCTTCGTAGGGAACCGCCGGCACGTGCCGGAAATTTCCAAAACGAGTCAATTCCATGAGGGGCACCTGAGCGTTACCGATGAAGACGAAAGTCCACTCTGGTCGCCGCTCGACGAGGCTCGATACAAGCTCCCAATCCATGCGGTTGTCGAGCAGGCCGAAAAAGCCGATCACGGGAGAGGTCAAGGGGCCATCCACCGCCGCCCTACCCGCAACCGTCCTCGCCCGTCGAAAATGCTCCACATCAACCCCATGGGTCAAAAGCCGGGTTTTACCTTTGCGCGCCGGGCGTGTTCGCACCAAATGATCCGAAACTGCGACAACCAGATCCGCCTGATCAAGCAGCTTTTCTTCCATGGACCGCACAAGCTCCGGAATGTTCATGTCCGGCCAGTTGGCGAAATCGTCCACACAATAGTAGACCACGGCACTCTCGCCAAACCTTCCGACAAATTCGGACGCGAGGGGCTGCGTTGCCAGCAGTACCGGATCTTGCATATCCCATACCCGCATGGCGGATTGGACCGCGCGAATCACGCTCCACCGGTTGAAGGCCCGCACCAGAGGAACTGTGCTGAAAGGGATCATCACGGGTGCAATCACCCGCAAGCCATCCGGCAAGGTCTGTGCACTGCCCGATGATGGCACCGTCCAGGAAAGGATCTTTTCAACGGCTCTCTTCACATCGTACGTTGTCAGCCGCGGCAACCGCATGCCGATGGTGTTGACCCACAGTATATTGTTCTGAGGCAAAAAATGTTGAATGATATGCTGACAGCTGAAGGGATGACGCCCCCAGTCATCGGAAAAGACGACAAAATCCCTGCCACTCAAGACTGCGGCCTTGTCCTCACCGGTTACTTGTTCCGGAGCTTTACGCATAAGGTTTCCGCAACGACAATTTGGGGCGGGTCTTGTCTGCTATAAGTTCCTGATCTTCAGGCGTCTGCATCCTGAGTGTGAGTGAAACCGCATACAAGGCCGTGATCAAAGCCAAAAAGTAGAACAAGACCGGGGAATAAGCTTGAGAAAGGAAGATAGAAGAGACGCAATACCCATAAAAACCGACTTCAATCCCGGAGGCCGTTGCCAACAGGAACGGAGTAGAGCCAAACGGGCCGGATGTAATTTGAAGCTTTCGCGCTACAACAATGCTTTTGGCGAGCATCAGCAGATAGACTATAAGGCCAGGTAATGCCAACTCCACCCCAATCTGCAAATAAGAATTATGTGCCGTGCTCCATTTCCATCCGCTCTGGCCTTGATGAAGAAGCCCTTCGGCAACATTGTATTGCCCTATGCCCGCACCAATCAGCGGGTTGTCGATTATCATGCCGAGCCCTCGCTTCCATAGTTCGATTCGCCCAGCTCCCGCCTCGTAGTTGTAGTCGTTCTCATCAAAAATTGTGCCCATTCTCTGCCAGTAATCCGGACCGGCGAAGCTCATGGCTAGGAAACCGATAAACGCCGAAAGGAAGAGAATCTTCAGCTTGTTCCGCCGCTCTTTAAGCAGGATGACCGCAAATACGGACGCCAGGCTGATGAAACCGCCGCGGGAGGCAGTGCTTATCACTACGACAATCATCAGGCCTAGCAGCATGTAACAAACGATTCTGTTAAGCTTGTCACCGGTTTTAGAAAGATAGTAGGCTAAGGGTATAAAGCAGACCGTAACGAATGCAAGATCGTTAGCGTCATAGGTACTTGAAACCTGCAAGCGCCCCCCGGCATAACCAAGCAGACCCATTGCTCCGAGCAGAAATACGGCCAATAGACCGGCCCAGACGACGCCTTTTATGTCTCGTTCATCCTTCATGACGTGCAGGAATACGAAAAAGACAAAAACAATTCTTACAAATGTGTTCAATATGAAATTCAAACTTTCCGCCGGCCAAACGCTGAACGGCAGGGTGAAAACAGCCAAGACCAGAATGATTAGTACCAGCTTTG
>JAXMLI010000315.1:0-6903 GCA_034368785.1 Smithellaceae bacterium
CTCTGCCCGTGGGTGTTCGCAAGTTCTTTGGTCATGCCCTGGACTTTGCCCAACGAGGAGAGCGGCACGATGAAGCCAAAGTTCTTAAAGGATTCGGGGGCGCGGGTGTATTGGAGATCGTGGATAATGACCAGGGCGGCACGTATCGAGTGGTATACACCGTCAAGTTCAGGGAGGCGGTTTGCGTGTTGCATGTGTTCCATAAAAAGAGCAAGAGCGGCATCGCAACACCAAAGCCAGATATGGACATCATCCGCGAACGACTGAAAGTCGCGGAGAAACTTTCACAGGAGATGCGAGATGAATAAGCGCATAATTGATGGCATTGAAGTTGAGATTAGTTCCGGCAACGTCTTCGCCGACGTTGGCTTGCCTGACGCGGATAGACTGAAAATCAAGTCGGGTCTCGTGATTGAAATCACTAAGGCTGTGCGAAATCTTGGCTTGTCGCAAGAGGAAGCCGGTCGCCGTATGGGGTTGCCTCAACCCAAACTATCCGGACTGCTCCGTGGTGATTTTTCCAATGTATCTGAGCGTAAATTGATGGATTGCTTGAACCGGTTAGGCTACGATATTGAGATCAAGGTTAAGCCTGCAGCCAAGCCAGTTGGGCACCTGATGCTGGCTGTAGCATGATTTTCTCGGGGAAAGAAGGGGGTCAGGTCTCAACTCTTGACACAGGCAATCCGGAGGTTTGAATTAAAAGCCGGAGAAGATCAGCAATTGAAGATGATGATAAGCAGGCTGGAGGTTGTACGGGGCGGTGTCAGATGTTGAGACCTGACCCCTTGCCTCGCTTAAATGATTAGGGCAGAGCCAGATGAATTTTTATGGCGTTGTCGATAGCATCCAAATCCTTCTTATCCAAGACGCCAATATTTTTGATCATCCTGCTTTTGTCGAGGGTACGAATCTGGTCTGCTTTGATCTTGGAATCTTTAGGTAAATTTGCACTGCCCCTGGAAAGAAAAACCTCAAAAGGATAGACAGTCTGAGGGTTTTTCGAGGTCAGGGGTAAAATCGTCACCGTTCCGGAAAATTGATTGTTTTTGTCGTTCGACACAACTACGACGGGCCGGGTTTTGGCTATTTCCCGTCCCATCACAGGGTCAAGGGCTGCCAGATAGATATCGCCTCTCTTAATATTCATCCCATCCCTCCAGATCGACGGCTTCAAATTCGCCGGCGAGGGCGATGCTTTCTTTTGCCGATGCGCGATACCCTTCTTCAAGCTGATTTTCTAATTCAACTTTTTTCATTTGCCGGATGTACTCCCGGAGAGATTCCGTGATGAGGCGGCTGCGGGTGTGAGGACCGGCAATCAGGTTCAAGGATTCTATCAACTCTCTCGGCAGGGTTACATTTATCCGTACCGTTTCTGTATGCATAAAATACCCCCTTTTATGGTACATAATAAAGCACACAGAATTGTGTAGTGTCAAGACAAAAAGGGAAAGAAGAGACCTGGGTGTAATTAGGGACAGCGCCCTATTAATTTTACCGATGCCGAGAGTATCCCGAGTCATTGCGGTTGGTTATCCCCACCACATCACGCAACGGGGAAATTACCGGCAGACCGTATTCGCCGAAGAGAGCGATTACGCCTGCTATCTGGAGTTTCT
This sequence comes from Smithellaceae bacterium, assembly GCA_034368785.1. GTDB lineage: Bacteria > Desulfobacterota > Syntrophia > Syntrophales > CAMTWB01 > CAMTWB01. The sequence goes on from JAXMLI010000315.1 coordinate 1,623, forward strand.
TGCCGGATTTGCCCCCAAATACGGCTTCGACATATGGGCCTATTGCCTCATGCCGAATCATATCCACATTGTTGGCGTTCCCGGCCGCCAGGAGTCGCTGGCCAGGACCTTCAATACAGTACACATGCTCTATGCCCAATACTTTAACCGCAAGCGGAATGCGACGGGCCACCTGTGGCAGGGGCGTTTCTTTTCGTGCGTCCTGGATGAGCGGCACCTTTATGCGGCGGTTCGGTATGTTGAGCTGAATCCGGTTCGAAGCGGCATTGCCCCGACCTCGCAGGACTATCCTTGGTGCAGTGCGAAAGCTCATATAACAGGTGTTCATGATCCCGTCCTGTCGGGCCGCTGTTTCCTGACTGAAACGGTGAAGGACTGGGCGCGATACCTCGGGGAAGATCCGGACCGGGAGGCTACTAGCAATGTCATCACGGCTACGAAGATTGGCCGTCCCTGCGGCAAAGAAGATTTTGTCAAACAGATGGAAAGACTTCTCAATCGGAGTTTGACAACCCCTCCTCGTGGTCGGCCCTGGAAGAAGGAAGAAAATTAATAGGGCGCTGTCCCTATTTAACCCCTATTTAACCTTAACCTATTTAACGGAAAAGGAGGGATCTATGAGCAGGGGATCTATTCTTGTTGTTGACGACGAAGCATCCATTCGGGAATTGCTGCGCGACTATTTCAGCGACGCCGGGTATGAGGTGGTAACGGCAGCGGGTGGACGGGAAGCCTTGGACAAATTTATCCCGGGAAAGTTCGACTGCGTGATCTGCGACCTCTCCATGCCGGAATGTGACGGGATGGAAGTGTTGAAAACGATCACGCGTCTGGACAGCCAGGTGATATTTTTCATGGTCACGGGATTCCCCAGCATTGACAGCGCAATCAAGGCGATGAAGGTAGGGGCCTACGATTACATTACGAAGCCCTTTCACCTGGAAGATGTCTTGCTCAAGATCGAACGCGCCACAAATGCAAAAAACACGGGAGAGTCGTTAAAGAAAGTTACAGGGTTGTTCTGGGGAGTCATCATCTCCATACCAATCTGGCTGATTCTGGGTGTTATACTGGGTATCTTGTGGAAAAAGTAGGAAGAGGCAATCTCTGGCAGGGCGTTTCTTCTCTCAATGCACACTCATCAATGAAGGGGCGGCACACATGAAGATTCTGGTTACCGGGGGCGCGGGATATATCGGCAGTCATGTGGTGCGGCAGCTTACCGAGATGGGGCGAGAAGTGGTTGTTTTCGATAACCTGTCCACAGGCGACCCTACTGCCCTTGTTCATGACGAGGAATTGGTGGTAGGCGATCTCGCCGATGCCGCAGCAGTCGAAAGACTTTTTGAGAGCCACCGTTTCAAGACCGTTCTCCATTTCGCGGCCTCCATCGTTGCGCCCGAGTCAGTGGGCAATCCTCTCAAGTTCTATGGCAATAACACGCGGAACACTTTGAATCTGCTTACAGTCTGCGCCCGTTTCAACGTGGAGCGGTTTATCTTTTCCAGCACCGCTTCGGTTTACGGTCTTCCGGAGAATGGGGCTGCCTCTGAAGACAGCCCGACCGCGCCCATCAATCCCTATGGCACATCCAAACTTATGAGCGAGTGGATGCTCCGGGACACGGCCTTTGCCCACGGCCTGAAATACGCGGCGCTTCGTTATTTCAACGTGGCGGGGGCTGATCCACAGGCGCGAATGGGGCAGAGGACGCCCGATGCGACTCATCTCATCAAGGTCTGCTGTCAGGCGGCGCTTGGCATGCGCGAGAGTGTATCCATTTTTGGCGCCGACTACCCCACCGCGGACGGCACCGGCATCCGCGACTATATCCATGTAGAAGACCTGGCCGCGGCTCATTTGGCGGCCCTGTCATACCTTGAAAAGGGAGGGGATTCCCTGACCCTCAATGTGGGTTATGGCCGGGGAAGCAGCGTCCGGGAGGTGATCAGGGTGGTCAAGGAGGTTTCGGGTGTTGATTTTTCCGTCGTTGATGCGCCGCGCCGGCCAGGCGATCCGGCTATCCTTGTGGCCAGGGCGGACCGGATCAGGGACTGCCTTGGGTGGCGTCCATGCTTCGACGACCTTAAAACGATCGTTGCCGATGCCTGGCGATGGGAGCAGAAGTTGAATGCCGGGTCACCCATTAAAAGGCACCTTGTCAAGTGAGAAAAATATGACGCAAACTACCATATTAATTGTCGATGACGAAGAAGACATAAGGAAGTTCATGGAGGATTTGTTTAACTATCTGGGATACAGGGTCATTCTTGCCTGCGATGGCATCGAGGCGATGCGGGAATTTACCGCCCATCAGATTGATTGTGTTATCAGTGACATTTGCATGCCCAGGATGGATGGTTTTGAATTCTTGCGCCAGGTCAGACAGAGAGACGGCAAGGTGCCGTTTTTCCTGATTTCCGGATATTACAGCGCCGAGAAGATGCCCGGCAACATCACAGAAGAGGTGTCGGCCATCATTTCCAAACCTTTCAGCATCCATCAAATCCTGGATACGATTGTGAAAACACTGCCCGGCGAGCAGGGTAGGGGCGAGGGCGCGGAAACGGCGGATGGCAAAAAGACCTTTGAAGATGAAAGAAGCAGAAGAAGCGGCCGGGACAGAAGAACGGGGAGCGACCGGCGGAGCAGCAGAGACAGGAGAGAGTAGAACCTGTCAGCAAGGCATTTTCCTGATGGATGTACGCGACATATTGAGGTGGCTGTTGTTTATCGCCTGGGGAACTGTAATCCTGTGGTTCTCGTTGATTGCTTTGCCGCCAGTCGTCAAAGCAGATATCCTGGGCTGGGACAAGTTCCAGCATGCCGTTGCCTACGGGGTCTTTACCATCCTAGCCGGACGGGCGTTTATCTGTTTTAGGGTGTCCAGAATGGACATGACAAAGCGCTGGTTGAAAGCGACCATTTTGGCTGTGATATTTGGCGGTTTGATCGAAATCGCGCAAACGGCTTTTACGGAAACGAGAACCGCCGAATTGGGAGACCTGCTTGCGGACGCCGCAGGCGCCGGATTTGTTTACGGCGCCGTCATGATCGCGCCCCCACGCTACTTACTCCATAAATGCTTGTCCACGTATTGGGCGAGGACCTCCTGCATCCGTTCCGGTGGCGGTACGCCGAAATAGATGCAGATGACCGCGTGCGCGATCTCGTGGGCCAGGATGCGATCATTGATGCTGTCAATCGCCAGGAAGATGTTTCGGTTGCCGTGAGAATAAAACGCCAGGGGAGCGGCGCCCGGTCCGCCCAATCCCTTGAAAGCGGCGGTCACTTCCGCCTGCGTCTTGTAAAGTACGACATTGAAGCGGAGGTTCAGCGGGCGCATGTCGAGGATCGAGCATACCGTGTCCACGATCTTATCGACGCGGGTTTGGGCCAGTAAAGGATTCTTCTCCGGACGTTCACGCATGAAGCTCATACCGGTGGCGATATTTCTGGTAAAGGTATGCAGGTCCTGCTCGTCGGTATAAGAGATGGCGACATATTCCGTCTTGTAGGTCTTTGCCGTTTCCTGCGCCGGGAGTGCGGCAGGGATAACGAGCAGGAGCAAAAGACCGAGGGAAAGCCTTAACAAGAGATTGCCGGACGGCGGAGACGCCGCGAAATGACAATACAGCAAGGTCTCTATCCCAAAACTGGCAGGGAAGAGGCCTTTTTTATTTCGGCTGGGAGGTAGTGAAGTGCCTGGCCGCATCCTGTAGTTCCAAAAGTCTTTGCGTTATTTCTTCGCAGAGGTGTGCGATGTCTTCCCCAAGTGCCGGGTTAGATGCCGCCAATGTGTGCAGCTCCCTGTTCAGCCGGGATAACTCGGCTGCCTGGGTCTTTATGTGCCCGATTTTTTGGTCCATGGTTTCCGACAGCCCATTGATGCGCTCCGCCAGCTCCTTGAACTGATCCTTTTCCCTCAGTTTGAACCGCAACGTCAGGTCTCCGTTGTAGAGTTCGGTGAGTATCTTCTCAAAACGGAAAAGCGGACCGGCGATGCGGTGGGAGAACAGAATCATGACAATGAGCCCGACGGCGACTGAGACGATGATGATAACGGATGTGGACAGAAGCAGCGTCGGGAGAAAAAAGGCGCCCGTCTGGAGAAGTCTGACTTCGGAACCGGTGTAACCGGCCGTAATGGTGCCCTGTGAATTATACAGAAACAGCGCAAGGAATGCTATCGCCGCCAGGGCAACGATGACGAGGAACTTGACGGCAAAGGCCGACTGGAATTTCTTATCAATGTAATAGTGGCGCCTTGCTAAAGTCGGTTTTTTATTCATGGGCAATCCTCTTAAGCAATTTATCGTTTATCGTAATCCTGGCCGACTGTTTGACATTTGCCATCCATGTCTTGACGGCCTGCTGCTTCTTTTGCTCAAGCAGGGATTCCTTGATCATCTTTTGAATGCTGTTTAGCGGGGGGATAGGCACCTTATCCTTTTTTAATAGATGAATTACAATAAACTCGTCTTCCGTAGCGAAGACCTTTACTTCTCCGGCTTCCATGTCGAAGGCATTGGCAAGGGGCGAACCCTTCATGTCCCCGTGGTATACCGGGCCGATGGCTTCCGCACCGGCCGGTGTCTTTCCCCGCCGCATCGCTTCCGCGGCTTCATCAGCCGCCCCTTTTGTGCGCGCCCGCAAGGCGACCATCACTGGTCTGTAACTCATACGCTCATATTCTTTCCCGACCTCGTCATCGGTAACAAATATTTTTTCCGACCATTCTCCGGTCTTGGCGTCGATCAGGTCCTTGATGAGGGTCTGTTCCCAGTAGTTTTTTATGGCCTCGGTGAATTTCCGGTCTTCGTGAAGGCGCTTTTTGACGGCTTCCTGAATCAGGAGCTTTTGTTCGATCATGACTTTGAGCTGGTCATCTATGGTGTTTTGCGTAATTGCCTGTGAGGGGTTTTGTCTGGCATACCGGGCAACCTCTGCCAGGATGTCTTCTGCCATGATAGGCGCGTCGTTCACCGTCGCGACGGCATCATGCTCTTTCTTGCCTGAACTGCAGGCGCCGAAAATGAGCGCGAAGGAAAGTAAAAGACCAAAGATAAGGGCGTGTCTTCTCATGGCGACTCCTCATTAAAGAATCTGCAAAATACGCGCGAAAAAGCTCTACACTTTCCTGTAAGTTATGTCAAATACGTAATGGAACAAATCATTTAAAGTCTGCCACAGGCGTACAGGATAATCAAGGAGATTGACCTTAGCGTGAGATTGACCATATCGGGTCTGCGACAAAAAAATGGGCAGGGCCTTCTCCCTC
>JAXMLI010000316.1:0-5433 GCA_034368785.1 Smithellaceae bacterium
AAAACTCTAATAAACTGTTTAATATTGGCTCCGTCAGGTATATATGCCCTCGCGGGATAACCAGGCATGCGCATTTTTAGCCCGCTAACTCTGCATTATTTTACTGCATATGCGCCGGCGCCCACAAGAACATCACCAACCTTTTCCATGTACATCGCCTTCTGCTCGATCTTTTTCGTAACCGGGTTTGTAAACTTGTAATCCTGCCAGAACTTGTCCTTTGTTTTCCCAAACTCTACTCTTTCCTTCACGAACTCCTTGCCGTCAGGGTCTTTCATGTCGATAAGATCCTTGCCGATCATCTTCTGATTGAACCCGTGGGCCACGCAGGTTCCCTTCATATCATAGACGACGACATAGAGGTCTCTGTCGATAAATCTCCCTTTGGGGTTGCTGATCTCTGCAAACGCCTTATCTTTACCCTGCGCCTTTAAATAGGCAACCGCCTTTTTCACCAGCGCCTCTGCCTCGGCCTTTGTCCCGAATTCAGAAGCAAGGGTTGTCCCCGCTATACCAAACAGAAAAAAGCTCACAAAAATTGTTGCTAAGATTTTTTTCATTGCTCATCCTCCCTTTACTTTTTTGAATTTAATCTTTAAAACCAACGCAATATACGCTGGTTACACCTGTTTACTTCCTCTTCCGCGTTCTTTTTCAGACCTTCTTATGTTTCGCAAAATCAAAAGTGTTGTCCACCTCCTCTCTCAATAAGAGGTTGCTTGCGCAAAATTTATGTCTGAAATGTTGGCGAACTCGTAAAAAGTAGCAAACGCCTTAAATTTAGGGCGGCTTCGTAAAAAGGCCGCATCACAGCGACAGGAGACGGCATATGAATTCCGGCAAGGAGATATTATCACAGTGGATGGAATTTATTTCTCGGGACAGTAGTGATAACCTCCGACTCCCGGATTCTAATAAATTTCATGTCTTTGAGGCCCCCCGCGGGGTACGAGGTTATTCACGCTCACGCCAATTCCTTGTGCAGATTGATGAAATTGCTCCGATCGAATCCCAGGGTTTTGAAGAAGGAGAGCAGGTCCGTCGAATCCCAGCGCACGGAGGTGTAGATATCCCTGATGCCGGCCCTTTGGTAGAAGGCGAGGATTTCCCTGGCCAGTTTCTCGCCGATGCCCCGCCCCATAAGGCTGGGACTGACCCCCAGCATGGCGATCCAGGCGCTTTTGTGCAGACCGAAACTTCCCGGCAAAATGTAGCTTACCATATAGCCCACTACCCGCTCTTCCACCAGGGCCACGAAACTGGCCGTATCTTCCTTTATGGCCTGCTCTCTGATGATTTTCCTGACGTCCTCTTCGGCAGGGATACCAGTAATGGCCTGGTAGATCCCGCCGATCTCCGGGGCATCTTCGGGTCTCATTTTCCGTATGATGACATTCTGCAGCGTCATGTCCACCTCGTGCTAGTCTATCCTGATAATCTTAACCTGATGGCCTACCCAGTCGGGGGGCAGGTATATCCTTCCACTGTTCCCGCTGAGCTTGACCTCTTTTTCGATCATCTCTTCACCATAGACGATGAATTTCACCTTATTGAGTTGGACCTCGCGGTCATCGTCCCTGTCCAGCATCTTCTCGTTTGCCACTTTGTGTTTTCCTCATGGTGAATTTTGAAATGACCTGCCGGAAGCAGGCTGCAATGTAACTAAATATAATGTTTTTGGACAGATAACACCACGAAATGAACCAGTCAAGACATATTTGACTGCCTTATGGGGCAATGCCGCAGATGGAAAAATGACCCTCCAGGAAGCGCTATGGGTCTGCGACAATTTTATTGGCAGCGCAGTTCTTCTCCCCTCTTTAGCAAACTGACCCTTACCCATAAGTTCCGCTGGACACGGGAAAAAGGGGGGAGGAAAAACAGGCCCGACCATGAGGGGTTCCGTAAATATTCGACGACAGGCCACACTTCTGCTCCCTCATCCCCCTCTTTGGAAAAGAGGGGTTAGGGGAGATTTTTTGACACTGCCCCGGAGCAATCACTCCAAATCCCCCCTGCCCCCCTTTGCTAAAGGGGGGATAAGAGGATCAGAATCTTATTGTTGCACCCCCCTGCCCCCCTTTGCTAAAGGGGGGTAAGTCTCTGGAAGGCAGGATACACCTGCCCCCTTTTCGCAAGGGGTGATAAGTCTCTGCAAGAATAGGATACTCACATTTTTGTCGCACACCCAAGCGCTATGGCGTTGTTGATTTTTTTGTAACTTGGCCTACGCGCGAGCCATGCGAATCGACCTCCATTGTTATAGCAAATATTCCTATTGCGATGCCGTCACCAGGTCTTGACGCTTCCCCCCTCTTGATATATGAAAAGCACCCGTTACGGACGAAGACACTAGGGAGAAGATCGGTTGGCTTTCAAACCAGAGGTAAATCAGAAGAAATGCCGGGGGTGCGAAACCTGTGTTGACCTTTGCACGGCAGGGGTATTTACCATGATCAAAAGGAAATCCGTGGTAGTAAACGCGGAGGTGTGCCTCGGCTGCGAGGTTTGCGTGGGCGAGTGCAAGGAAACGGCTATCAAAGTGACGGAATTGCGGACGAGTTTATCCGAAACATGCAGTTTTCTGCTCCGGGATCTCCCTGAGAATTGAAGCAATCAGGCAGCGGGGGAGGGGGCTTGTTCCGGAAGCCCGAAGGGATCGGAACGTGTCCCCGGAACATTAAGGAGGATTCATCATGAGATCAGACAATATGAAAGCGGGGCTCGAACGGGCGCCCCACCGCTCCCTTTTCAAGGCCCTGGGACTTACGGACGAAGAAATTTCCCGGCCCATGATCGGGATTGCCAATTCGGCAAGCGAGCTCATCCCCGGACACCTGCACCTGCACCAGCTCGCCGAGGCGGTTAAAACGGGGATCCGCCTGGCCGGCGGCACCCCCTTCGAATTCAACACGATCGGCGTCTGTGACGGCATTGTGATGGGCCACGAGGGGATGAAGTACTCCCTCTGTTCCCGGGAACTGATTGCCGACTCAGTGGAACTCATGGCCATGGCCTATCCCTTCGACGGGATCGTTCTCATTCCCAACTGTGACAAGATCGTGCCGGGAATGCTCATGTCCGCCGCCCGGCTCAATATCCCCGCGATGGTCGTCAGCGGAGGTCCCATGCTGAGAGGCGATTTCCAGGGAAGGCACATCGACCTGATCACCCTCTTTGAATACGTAGGCAAGGTTAAGGTGGGAGAGATGACCCTGGAGGAGCTACGGGAGGCCGAGGGGTGCGCCTGTCCCGGGGTGGGATCCTGCGCGGGCATGTTCACCGCCAATTCGATGAACTGCCTCGCCGAGGCGCTGGGGCTGGCCCTGCCCTACAACGGCACCATCCCGGCGGTCTATGCGGACCGGATCAGGCTGGCCAAAATCACGGGCGCCAAGATCATGGAACTGGTGAAAAATGGCGTCAGGCCCTCGGATATCCTCACGAGGAAGGCCTTTGAGAACGCCGTGACGGTGGATATGGCCTTCGGCGGCTCTACCAACACCTCCCTCCACCTGCCGGCCATCGCCAGCGAGGCCGGGGTAAGCCTCAACCTGGGAGATTTCAACGCGATCAGCGACAAGACACCCCATTTATGCAACATGGCGCCCGGCGGTCCCCATCATCTGCAGGACCTGCATCTGGCCGGCGGCATCCCCGCCCTGATGAACGAACTCAACCAAGGCGGGCTGATTCACCGCGATGTCCTGACGGTCACAGGCAAAACCGTGGGCGAAAATATCGGCGATAAGGAAATCGCCGATCCCCGGTACATCCGGACCATGAACAACCCCTACCATAAAACCGGGGGGCTCGCGGTCCTGTTCGGGAATATCGCGCCCGAGGGGGCCGTGGTGAAGAAGTCTGCCGTGGACGACGCCATGCTGAAACACCAGGGTCGGGCGCGGGTGTTTGATGAAGAGGAGACGGCCATGAAGGCCATTATGGACGGGGAAATCGTTAAGGGCGATGTGGTGGTGATCCGCTATGAAGGACCCAAAGGCGGACCGGGGATGAGGGAGATGCTCGCCCCCACGGCGGCGATCGTCGGGGTCGGACGGGACAGGGACGTGGCGCTCCTCACGGACGGACGCTTTTCCGGCGGCAGCCGGGGCGCGGCCATCGGCCATATCTCGCCGGAAGCGGCCCTGGGCGGTCCCATCGCGGCGGTCCGCGAGGGAGATCTGATCGAGATCGATATCCCGGCGAAGAAGCTCAATCTCCTTATCTCCGACGAAGAGCTGCAGAAAAGAATGAACGAGTGGAAACCCAGGCCCAAGGAACTTAAGGGTTATCTGAAAAGATACGCCAGTCTCGTGCAATCAGCCCATACGGGGGCGGTGTTCGCGAAATAAGTGAGCAATGTCGAACTTTTTGCGTCATCCATAAATACTGGTTCGGGTTTTGTTCCTCCCCCGTCAAGGGGGCTTCCGGAGGGGTACTGCTTAATTCCTCCTCCTTCAAGGGGGAGGTTAGGTGGGGGAGGGGGCTGTATTGGCGCGGCGCGGTCATTTAACCCCATCCCCACCCCGACCCTCCCCTTGAAGGGGAGGGAGATTGGGGCTGTAGGCCTCCCCTTCAAGGGGAGGGAGAAGCCAAAAAATAGGTCAAGCATCCTGCTTGACCTATGGACCGGGCAGGCAAGATGCCTGCCCAATTTTCAGGACCTCATCCCGGCAACAGAACCAGCCTGTACCGGGTGTTTTTCTCTATCTGGACATCGCTGAACCACCAGTAGTTTATCTTCCCCTCCATGAAGGGAATCACCTGGTCTTTGTAATGCCGGTCCAGGAATCGACCGGACAAGCCGCCGGGGATCACGGCGAGGATCTTGTCGGGATCGCCGAGATCCGCCACCATCCGCAGGGAGGCGGAGAAGGAAACCATAAACGGACGGTTGAAATCATAGGAGGCCCGGTAAAGGGTCTCCTGGGACCCGCCCATGGGATGACTGCCGCCGCCCAGCAAACCCTTGCCGATACCATCACGCCGGAGGGGATTCACGAACTCGAGCTGGTGGGCCTTGCCCCATTGCCACCTGTCGGGATTCGCCCCAAATCGCCCGCCCAACTCGCGGAGGACCTCGCGGGCCGCCTGACGGAAAAGGTCGTCCCGGCCTTCCTTCACGCCGGGCGTTTTCGTGTCATCAAACCAGCGGGATTCACCCTTCAGCACCATCTGACCCAGCCGCTCCTGCCAGAAATACCAGTTGGCAAGCATTGCATCCGCCAGGGGCTCCCCCAACTCATCCTTTAAAACCAGCCGGGCAAATCGTTGGTAGACGGCCTGAAAGATCAGGGGCGCCGACCGGTCCGGCTCGTCCAGGTAATCCCAGTCCTGGAGGATTTCCCCCATCCGTCTTGTCTCTTCCTGTTCGATGATCGCCCTGGCCATGATAGGCGCCAGTTCCCGGGCCATCACATTCAACGTATC
>JAXMLI010000317.1:0-2843 GCA_034368785.1 Smithellaceae bacterium
GAGAAACTGCTCAGATGGATAGGCTGTAGGCGGTTAGCCTGCAGAAGGAAATCATGAGCGACCATACGAGACGACCCCGTAAAAAGTCGGGAAACCTCACATTATGTCATTCCCGCAAAAAGAAGGGGGTCAGGTCTCAACACTTGACACAGGCAATCCGGAGGTTTGAATTAAAAGCCGGAGAAGATCAGCAATTGAAGATGATGATAAGCAGGCTGGAGGTTGTATGGGGCGGTGTCAGATGTTGAGACCTGGAATAAATAGGGACAGCGCCCTTTTACGTGATATACATTGACATGTATCACATTGCCTGATAATATCCTTTCACGGTTCAGTGCCGAAAAATAATTTATCACGGGGTAATGAGGCAACGAGATGAAGAGTGCAAGAACCATCATCACAATTTCGGAGCAGGAAAAACAGTGGCTGGCAGCATACGGTGGACTTCACGGCGTTTCTATGGCGGAAGTCGTTCGCAGGGGCATCGCCTGCCTGAAAGCCGCGGAGGGTGATGTTGCCTACCGGGAACTCGTACAAAAAACCGGAGGGATATGGGCGCGGGGCGACGCCATGCGCTACCAGGAAGAGATCCGCTTGGAGTGGGAGCAAACTTAATGCTGGATCGGCTGTTAGATTCCGTCATCATCATCGACCACTTCAACGATGTCTTGCCGGCGAAGGAGTTTCTCCTTTCTCTGGATCCCCAGAAGACGGCAATCTCGGTGATCAGCTTTGCTGAGATTTTGACTGGTTTGGATGAGGATGGGGAGAGGAAAGCGAGGCCGCTACTGAGCAGCTTTGAGATGCTGGAGATCGATGCCGCCGTTGCTGAGAAAGCCGCTGCATTGAGACGGCAACACGGATGGAAAATGCCCGACGCCTTCCAGGCCGCCATCGCCCTTCGGCATGGCATCAAACTGTGTACGCGTAACACAAAAGACTTCAACCCGCAGAAACATTCCTTTGTTGAAATCCCCTACCTCTTTAAATAGGGGGGACAGCGCCCCTATTTATCCGAAATTTGTCTGTCTCTCTTTTTCTTTTCCTGTCGTAAAGATTCAGTTATGCGGGGAGCCCAATTGCCAGACGTATGGTAAAACGGCCACGACGGAGAGTGGCCCTCCAAAAGACGCCGAAAATGGCATGTTTTGGGGACTGGAGGGACGCGCTCCGTCGCGTCCGCAGGAGTTTTGCAAAAGACACAAGGGCAGGCAATATTAGTCTTAATGCGACCCTCTCGAAACTGAATCTTTACTTTCCTGCTCTCTTTTTCCTTGACCGAGAAATAATATGATTATATGATCATACCAAATTATCAAGATTGAGGTCCGCCATGCTTCAGATCACGGCCACAGAACTAGCCCGGAAATTCAAGCAGATGATGAATCTTGTTGAATTTCAGGGAGAAGAATTGATCATTGTCCGCAATAACCATCAGGTGGCCAAGATCATCCCGGGGCCGGCAACAATGACGGCGCTCGAAGCCATGTCGGATATTTACCGAACCCTGCCGGAGGATGCAGCGACGACATGGATGCAAGACAGCCGGGAAGGCGCTGAGGCCGATCTCTCCGAGGTGCGTGATCCTTGGGCTTCCTGATCGATACCTGTATCTGGGTGGCCGTCGAGCGGGGCGCTTTGGCCCCGGCGGACGTCGCGCTATTCACCGGCACAGAGGCCGTTTACATTTCGCCAGTCACAATTGCAGAGTTGAAATTCGGCGCAGAGAACACATCCGACATGAACATTCGCCAGAAGCGTCAGGCGGCTCTCCATCGGCTGAAACGAAAACCCATTCTGCGCATCGATGAAACCACCGGGGAAATCTTCGGTAGCCTGGCCGCCCAGATGAAGGCTGCGGGACTGCAGCATCGGCACCGGGTGCAGGATTTATGGCTTGCGAGCCAGGCGATACAGCACGGGTTGACCTTACTTACCTATAATGGAAAAGATTTCATAGACATTCCGGGATTATCCTTACGTGCCCTATAAATTATAAATGAAAAGAAGGGGGTCAGGTCTCAACACTTGACATTAACTTATTTGATATGTTCGTGAAATTCTATGACAATCAAGGAGACAAGTGGGAGAGCGATGCACAGAGTGTAATGTCCCTGCTGTGAAGAAGCTGACTGGACATCCTGGCCTTTGCTGGATGAGATGGTATCGCAGGCAATCCGGGGGTTTGAATTAAAAGCCGGAGAAGATCAGCAATTGAAGATGATGATAAACAGGATGGAGGTTGTACGGGGTGGTGGGCGGATCATCGGCGAGGGGTGCCATTTCATCGATCTGCTTTCCTTTCCCGCGGGGGAGCAATTGATCCCTTTCGCTCAACTGGTGAATGCGCCCCGGGCCAGCTTTGCTGCGGTAGAAGCGGCAAGAACGGGAAAAGTTGTTACGGTACGGCTAAATGATCTTTAAGCTTACAAATCATGTAAAAGAGGAAATGGTTAGACGTTCCATATCTTGGACGTTACTTGAAAAAGTGCTGAATAATCCTCAACAAATAGTTATAGAAAAAGAAAATCTAAAGGCATATCAATCAATTATCTCATTTGATGATGGCAGGACGTTCTTGGTTCGGGCTATTGTTGATGATACCATAACGCCAGCGGTAGTTGTCACCGCATATAGAACCAGCAAGACCGGAAAATATTGGAGGTCAGCATGAAAGTCTACTATGATCCAGAGGTTGATGTACTTCGCATTCTGTTCAGCAATCAGGCCATTGAGGAAAGCGATGAGGATAAGCCTGGCGTAATTATCGATTACGATAAAAACGGCAATATAGTGGGTTTGGAAGTACTGGAGGCGTCAAAAAATATGGAAAATCCAAGATC
>JAXMLI010000318.1:0-6135 GCA_034368785.1 Smithellaceae bacterium
GGAAGGATTAAAGGGAGCGGCCGCCGGGGGAACGGATACCATTACGGTGAGGAAACTCATGGGATATCTGGAGGAACAGCTTCCGGAGATAACGAAGAAATACAAACGGGAGGCCCAGTATCCCGTCGTGGATTCCCGGGGCATGGATTTCCCGCTGGTGAAGACGAAGTAATTCGTGACGTCATTCTTGCGGCCATGACGGAGCATGGCCCTCCGAGTAACCAACCCCTGGCGGCAGCCCGGAAAATATCTCTGCTGGTTCAATCTTGCAGATTGAACCGTAACATTAAACATAGACGCTTTGCTCCATCTGTCAGAGTGCCCTGGAGAGTTTCGGGAGCTGGGAAGATCGAGGCGCGATAAGCGTTTACCTGGTCAACGCGATGAGAAGGAAACATGAGAAGCAAAGATGATTGACAGTGAATTGGCTTTGCATTACCTTGTCCAAAAGTAATGCAATTAATGTTTGTAAGGAGAATATGCCATGTCGGTAACCGCGACGATAACTTCAAAAGGCCAGATCACCCTTCCCCGGGAGGTGCGCAAGGTACTGGACAGCAACCAGGTGGAAATTAAGATAGAAGGCCAGGCCGTGGTACTTACGCCGCTTAGAAGTGTGGCCGGTTCACTCCAAAAATATGCTGGAGGAAAAGCACCCTTCAAAAAAGTCAGGGAAAAAGTCTGGGAAGAGGTGGCCAATGCCGAAAAGCGGGGACATTCTGCCCGACACAAATGTTCTACTGCGTTATCTCCTGCGTGATGACGCTGCACAGTACGCGAAGGCTGAGGCATTTTTCGCTGACATAAGGATTGGCAAGGAGAAGGCCGTTATCCTGGAAAGCGTGCTGGTCGAGTGCGTTTACATACTGATAAAATTCTACAAGGTCCCCCGTGGTGAAACGGCGGATATCCTATCCTTACCGCACTCCTGCAATACAAAGGCATTGCGAACAGAGACCGCACAACGCTGATCGAGGCGTTGCGGATATTTGCCGAACAAAACCTCGATATCGTGGACTGTATCCTGTTGGCCAAGGCACGGCAAGAAAAGTGCCGTTTGTTTTCCTTCGATAAGGCATTGAATAAACTGAATGAAACTTATGATGCGTCCCCCGCGCCGGGGCAGTTGCCGAAATGAGAGTGGGTTTGTATGACGCAGAAAATAGCGACTATATTTTACTGCACTGGAAAATAGTCTTGACTATTTGATATTAACGCAAACGATGGTCAGCATGAACACAAGGTAATTTTACATGGTCATGGCGGCGCCCGCCTGGATTTGGCTGGCGGGTCTGCCGTGAAATCTGCTGACAATTCAATACTTAATTGTATTATAATGAGGCAATTGCAAAACTCCTGCGGACGCGACGGAGCGCGTCCCTCCAGTCTCCAAAATATGCCGTTTTCCACGCCTTTTGGAGGGCCACGCTCCGTCGTGGCCGTCTTTACCGTGAGTTTTGCAATTACCTCTAATGTAAACCAAATTTAAGAAGGGATTGTGACAACGGGTCTCAAGGCCCATGGCGATGGAGGAGCAATGTGGGGTAAAATCTTTACTCTTGACAATTGGCCAAGTATTTTGAATGACTGAACGCCAATAATAAAGGTTTGACCCCATTGAGGGCAGTTTTTGCGATACTAGCAGTAAAAGGATTTGTCTGTTGACTTTGCAGCATGCCTGATGTACGCTTTAACTGTACAGAAGGGAGATTGTCATGCAGGAAATAAATGTAACGGAATTCAGGAGCAACTTACCATCCTATTTGAGCAGGGTTCTGGATGGTGAAGAGCTGCTGCTGACCTCGCGCGGGAAGGCGATTGCTCGCCTGGTGCCTGTTTCTGATGAGCGGCTGCGCGCCCGTGAGCAGCTCGTCATTTTGCGGGAAAAGTGCCGGATCGACGACGTTGAGTCTCCACTCGCTGAAAAATGGGAGGCCGCTTCGTGATTCTGCTCGATACCTGTGTTTTAGTTTACGACGCCCTGGCGCCGAACCGCCTCACGGCACCGGCCCTGCGGGCCATTGAAGAGGGGGACAAGAACACGACTCTTTATTGCAGCGATATCTCGCTTTGGGAGATTGCCATGCTGATATCAAAAGGGAGGCTTGATCCGGGCACTGATACCCTCTCATTTCTCAAGTTGATCCTCTCTTCCCGGATGATCAGACCGCTGGCCATTATTCCAGAGATTGCACAGATTTCGTCCAATGACGGCATGTTTATACATCACGACCCGGCAGATCGCATTATAGCAGCAACCGCACTACACTACCGGATTCCCCTCGTAACCAGCGACGCCTCGCTGAAAAATATCAGTCCATTGACGACCATCTGGTAGCCGGCCGCTATCTCAATCTATTTCTCCCTAAGCGCCAGGATAATCTGCTTGGTTACCCGGCGATGGCGGGCGTCAGGACAACTTCAGCCCGATGACCCCCGTGACGATGAGCAGGAAGGATAAAAGGCGCATCATTCCCAGAACATCACCAAAAAAGATGATCCCGATGAGAAAAGTCCCCGCGGCGCCGATCCCGGTCCAGACGGCGTAGGCCGTGCCAATGGGAATGTCCCGCTGGGCCAGCCACAGAAAGAGGCCGCTGATCAACATGGAGACCACGGCCAGGAGAATGAACAAGGCCCGGAACCGGGTCGTCTGGGACAGTTTGAACCCCAGGGGCCAGCCTATCTCGAACAAACCGGCGATGATGAGATAGATCCAGGCGATATTAATGACTTTCATGCGATTATCCCGTGTCTGTCCGCATTTCCCTGTTAGCTTTTTGCGTTATCCCCAATTACCCTCTTCCGTACCCATCCCCACCCCCGCCCTCCCCTTGAAGGGGAGGGCGATTGGGTTTTAGGGCTCCTCTTCAAGGGGAGGGAGCAGGCCCTGCAAAGATGGTGGTTATTGTACCAGCTGGCGGCCATCTATTCAGGAATGGGAGAACCGGATTACCTGCTTACCCCCGCCAGCTCTTCGTACGTTTCTATCGAGGGTTTGCCTTCCAGGAGGGGGCCGATCGCGGCAAAGAGTTCTTTAAAGTGGGGGGTAGCGCTGTGGTGGATGAAGGCTGCCTGATCTGTGTATTTCTCATAAAAGAGGAATGTTCCCGGATCATTTGCCGCCCGGTGCAGAATGTAGATCAAGGTCCCCTCCTCCTTCGCCCTTACCTCGGCGATCATTTTCAAAAAGGCCCGCTCCAACTCTTCCCCCTTGCCTTCCTTCGCTTTTAGCTTCGCTACTACAACCAGCATGATTCCCTCCTTTTTAGCGTGTCGTAAGATATGGCTTCAGCCAGGCCAGTCCCTCCGCGGTATCACCGAGCGGCTTGTACTCACAGCCGATCCAGCCCTGGTAGCCGGCCTCATCGAGGGCCTTGAACAAATTCGTGAAATTGATCTCGCCCGTGCCCGGTTCATTGCGCCCCGGGTTGTCGGCGATCTGGATATGGGCGATCCGGCCGAGGTTGTCGCGCATTGTTCTGATGAGATTCCCCTCGGTGATCTGCATGTGATAGACATCGTACTGCAGCCAGAGATTCCGATGGCCGATTTCTTCAAACAGACGCAGCGTGGCGGCCGTCCCGGTCAGATTGAATCCGGGCACATCAACGATATTGAGCGGCTCCACCAGGAATCTGATACCCTCTTTCTCCAGGGCGGCAGCGGCAAAGCGGAGATTTTCGATGAGTCGCTCTCTGGTCTTCTCCGGCGATTCCCCCGGCGGCGTCAGGCCCACCAGACAGTTCAGCTGACGACAGCCCAGGGTCTTCGCGTACTGGATCGCCCTGCCCACCCCGGCCTGAAATTCCCCCTCCCGGCCCGGCAGACAGGCAATTCCCCGTTCGCCCTTTGCCCAGTCCCCCGCAGGCAGGTTGTGAAGCACTTGGACAAGGTTGTATTTCTGTAAGGTATCCCGGAGAATATCCGCCTCCCATTCATAGGGGAAGAGGTATTCTACCCCGGAGAAGCCGGCCCGGGCTGCTCGTTCAAAACGGTCCAGGAAACTTGCCTCATTGAAAAGCATGGTCAGATTGGCGCAGAATTTCGGCATGATAACGTCTCCTTAATCAACAAGAAATAAGCCCCATTTCCGTAAGGACCTGGCGCAGTTGCTTCCGTTCCCCTTCGCTCATGGGACCCACCGGCCCCATGCAAGGTCCTGCATCCATCCCCAGCATCAGAAGACTTTCCTTGATTACCGCGGGGAATGAACCCAAATTAAAGGCGATCCGGAGGGGGGCCAGCCGGAATTGGGCTTCCAGGGCGCCCTGAAAATCACCCATTTGATATTTGTCGTAGATGTCCGCCACGAGTCGGGGCGCCACATTGGCGCAGGCGGCGATCGCGCCGGACCCGCCATGACAGAGGCCGGCAAAGATGAGGGTATCCCGTCCCATGAGGACATGAAAATCCCCGCCCCTGGTGAGACGGAGATATTCCAGGCTCAAGGTGAAATCTCCCGAAGAATCCTTGATTCCCACGATGTTCTTCACCTCCGCGAGCTTGGCGACGGCGCCCGCTGTGAGGTTCACCCCCGTCTTGGGGGGATTGTTGTACAGGAGAACCGGCAGGCTCGTCGCGCTGGCGATCGCCTGGTAATGGCCGATCAGTTCGGCCTGGGAGGGGCTGATGAACATGGGAGTAAGGATCGAAACGGCATCAACCTTCGCCTCTTCGGCGTAGCCGGTGAGCAGGATCGCTTCACTGGTGGTGATGGCGCCGGTTCCGGCATAAACGGGCACCCGGCCGCGGGCCTGATCCACGGTGATGGCAAAGAGCTCTCTCTTTTCCTCGGGCGTCAGCCCGTAGAACTCGCCGGTGGTCCCCACGACAAAGAGCCCGTGAGATCCCCCCTCGATCAGGTAATCGATAAATCGGCGCAGGACCTTTTCGTTGACCCTGCCCTCAGGCGTCAAGGGGGTAACCATGGCCGGAACTATTCCTTTTGGCGTAAACACGGGTTATCTTCCTCCTTTCCCGGGGTCGTTCACCGGCCAGGTGGGCCGCTTGCCCGAGAGGACTTCATCGATCCCCTGGGCCGCATGTAGGGCCATCCTGGTCATGCACTGTCTGGTGAGGGCCGCATTGTGGGGCGTTACCAGAACATTGTCGAGACTAAACAGGGGGTTGTCCCTGTCCGCCGGTTCCTGGACGAAGACATCGAGGGCCGCGCCGGCAATCTCGCCATGCTGGAGGGAGGCCAGCAGGGCCGCCTCATCGACAATATCCCCCCGGGCCGCGTTTATGAAGTAGGCCGACGGCTTCATCCTTTTAAACTCTTTCCCGCCGAAGCTTCCCCTGGTTGCCTCCGTGGCGGGGAGGTGGAGGGTGACGAAATCCGCCGCGGACAATAGTTCCTCTATGGTCGCGACCGGCCGGACCTGCTCGGGAAACTGCGAAGGCGGGAGGAAGGGGTCATAGCCCAGGACCTGCATATCCAGGCCCAGGGCCGCCTTTCGGGCGACGCGCCGTCCGATCCGGCCCAAACCCACAATGCCCAGGACCATCCCTTCCAGGTCCAGTCCTGTCAATTTGTTCCGGATTTCCCAGTTGCCCGCCCTGGTTTCCCGGTCGGCCCGGATAAATTGCCGGGCCAGGGCAATCAGGCAGCCGATCGTGTATTCAGCGACCGTGTTGGCGTTCGATTCCGGGGCGTAGGTGACCCAAATCCCACGTTCCGTGGCCTTCGCGACATCGATATTATCCGTGCCGATGCCATGACGGGAGATGACCTTCAGCCGGTCTCCCGCCTCAATCACCCTGGCCGGAAAATTCGCCGTCCGCGCGAGAATGGCGTCGCAGCCCGCCACATCGGCGGCGATCTGCTCGGGGGCAATGCCGCTGCCCATCTTGATCTCATATCCCCGCGCAAGGAGATAGTCTTTCCCCTCGGCGACAATATCCTGTGGAATAAGAACCTTGTATGCCATGAAACGTTTTCCCTTTCTTCCGATATTTGTCTCTGCCGCCTAAACCTTGATGTCCTCGTAAAAAGTCATAAAAACGCCTGTTTCGGGACGGCTTCGTAAAAAGGCCCCCGGCCTTCGCCGGGGCAGGCTGCGGCAAGGCGCGTCAATTCGAAGAATCAGCGAAGCTCAATCCTGAGGAATGAGGCGTCGGGGGAGGGGGCTT
>JAXMLI010000319.1:0-3638 GCA_034368785.1 Smithellaceae bacterium
GAGAAACCCCATCCCCCTCCTAACCTCCCCCTTGAAGGGGGAGGAATTAAGCAGTGCCTCCTCTAAAGTCACCTTGAAGGGGGAGGAATTAAGCAGTGCCTTTCCTAAGGTCCCCCTGATGGGGAGGGAACAAAACCCGAACCAAAAATGGTATTATGGATGATGCAATAAGCCGGACTTTGCCTTATCTACCTAGCTGATTGGGCAAAATTAACTCCTTCGGCAAAGGCTTTTTCCAATGCCCCAGGCTCCTTGAGGATATCACCCATGCCGTCAACCTTGCGGAACAAAAGTTCTCCGTCGTAGCCGGCATTAAGGGCATCGAAGAAATATTTGGCGGTGAGGATCGAGCCCTCGAACATCTTTTCGCCTTTTGTGCCCCCCACGGAGATGAAATAGCCCTTTCTCTTTTTTGCCTCCGGCCCCAGGGACGGGTCTTTCAGCATGTATTTCCTGGCCCAGATGGCCTGGCTTCGGTCCACCGGGGCCTTGGCCCAGGCGGTTACCCCATAAAAAAAGATCGGTGACGAAAGAACAATCCCCCCTGCGGATAGCAGACGCGGATATATCCCCTGCATCTCGTCGTTGATGACGCAATTGCCGTCGGCAAAGCAGGAGAGACACTCCTGGCAAGGGGTGATGGACAGGGCGCAGAGATCGATAATTTCGCCCGTCTCGCCGGTGGAGGCGACACCCTTGAAAAAGGATCTCAGTAAAAGATCCGTATTGCCGCCTTTCCTGGGTGACCCGTTTAGTCCTAAGATCGCCATAATCGGTTCCTTTCATCTGAAAATTGGGCATGCATCCTGCCTGCCTGGAGTAGGAGCACGGCATGCCGGGCCTCTACTTTTTATGAGGCCGTCAAAGTCAGGCCCAATTTAGTTCTCTCAGCGGCCTGAGCCCCAGAAGTGCCGGACGTTCCAATCCCCGATACTGAATCAAAACCTTCATCGCCTCTCCCATGCCATAACCCGGTTCTATCAGATGTTTAATGGACAGCCGCATCTCGAGAGCTTCCCGCTGCCCCAGGCCCGCGGCTGATCTCTCCATCTCCTGAGCCAGGCCCATGGCCAGGAGAAATCTCGACTGACTGGTCATGCCGGCGCATGGCAGGCCAAGCAGCTCACCCTCACCGATCAGGGCGGTGAAGTTTATATGGGCGGTAAGATCCTGTAGCCCTATATGCTTGAAGTAGTCCGTCGTCATCTGGTGCCCTCGGTATCCCCGCAAAGATCCGTCCCGCCGGGCGGGCGCGTAAAGTTCATCGGCCCTGTAACCGTAATCAATGGTGAAAATAAACCCCCGCGAAAGCAGGGAAGAAAAAGTGGACATCATCTCAAGGGCGGCAAGATTTACCTCCGCCTGCTGTCCCTCTGTCAGGACTATTCCCGCGTTGGCGAAATATTCCTCAAGCTCAGGGGTGGAAGGATCGGCAGAAAACTCACAAAACCCCCGTTCATTGACCCCCACGTAAATTTCCCGGAGTCGTCCTTCCCTGCATATAGCGCGGTGGCAGGGCAGGGCGTCAAAAAGTTCATTGGAAAGGATACAACCCCTGACGCTGATCTCCTGCAGCTGATCAGGACTGGCAAGGGATACAATGCCCGCCCTGATGTGACGTTCAAGAATTTTTTCTGCATCCGCAGACCGCGGACCGGGATAATCAACGAGCGTATATCTCAGGCGACGGTATAAAACAGGCGCCTGATCAAAGGCCCACTCGAGGATATCATGGGCCAGGCGCCCCCCGCCCGCGCCAAACTCCAGGACATGAAACTGATCCTCGTTCATCAACTCGCACATCTCCTGGAGCTGTTTGGCCAGCAGGGCGCCGAAGATCGGGTGGACGGAGGGGGCGGTATAAAAATCCCCTTCCTTGCCTATTTTGTTCGCATCCCGGCGGTAATAGCCCCACTGTTCATGGTAAAGGCACCAGTCCATGAAACGGGCAAAGGTAACCGGTCCATGGAGTTTGATCTGTGACGTGATGTAGCAGGTCAGTTCTTCTCCCGCCATCATCCGGCAAGACTCGCTTTAATGCCGCGGGCGAACTCGTTTACCCTTGCCATGACCTCATTTTCATTGATGGTAAGGAGAACGCGGTCTTTCATGAGAAGCTTGCCTTCGACCATAACCGTATCCACGTCGGCGCCGCCGACGGTATAAACCAGATGAGAGTACTCATTATAAAGCGGCGTCAAGTGGGGTTTATTCAGACCGATCAGGATGATATCCGCCCGCATCCCCGGGGCGATTACGCCTGTATCGTCGAAACCAAGCGCCCTGGCGCCTTCGCAGGTGGCCATCCTCAAAACAGTCCTAGAATCCATGACGGTGGGATCAAGCCGGGCCACCTTATGCAGTTTTGCCGCCATGTCCATTTCCCCGAAGAGGTCAAGGTTGTTATTGCTCGCGCAGCCATCCGTTCCCAGACCGACTGGTATGCCCGCCTTGAGCAGTTCCGGGATAGGCGCGATACCGCAGGCGAGTTTCATGTTACTTTCCGGATGATGGATAACCCGGGCGTCGTGTTCGGAGAAAACCCGGATGTCCGCGTCATCAAGCAGAACGCCATGAAAGGCAATAAATCGAGACTCAAGCAGACCAAGTTCCCGGAGGAGAGGGATGGCGTCCTGGCCGTGCTTGTTGCGAATGATTGCCCTCTCTTCCTGATTTTCGAGCAGGTGGGTGGCTAAAGGGACCCCATACTCCCTCGCAAGTTGTGAGGCCGAGCGCAAAAGGGGTGGGGAGCAGGTATAGAGTGAGTGGGGGACGACAAAGATATTCACCAGGGGATCGGCGGACCATTTTTTGAGCATCCTCTCTGTATATTGGAGACCCTCCGCGGGTGTTTTGGCATTGGGGGAGGGGAAATCGAAGAGACCCTCGCCCAGCAGACAACGCATTCCCGCTTCCTTTGCCGCCTGAGCGGCCTCGTCTTCAAAGAGGTACATATCGGTAAAGGTGGTGGTGCCGGACCTGATCATCTCGGCGCATGCCAGCATGGTGCCCCAGTAAACCAGTTCAGGGCCGAGATTCTTCGCTTCCGCGGGAAAGATGAAGTCGTTCAGCCACTGCAAGAGGGGCAGATCATCGGCGATGCCGCGAAAGCAGGTCATGGCGGCGTGGGTGTGGCCGTTGATCAGCCCGGGCATGACCAGACTCCCTTGGGCGGGAATAATTTCCGGGGCCTGGTATTTGCCCTCGATCTCCGCTCTGGAACCCACGGCGGCGATCATTCCACCCTTGACGGCAATGGCGCCATCCTTGACGATCGAATCCTTTTCATCCAACAGTAAAATGGTTCCGCCTGAAATGATGGTGTCTGCCTGTATCAAAAATGACCTCCTGCGGGTGAATGGGGCGAGTGAAGGAGAAAAAGGCACATCTTCAGTTCTTACCTTTGCCTTTACCCCCGTCCTTACCCCTCTCTTTACTCTTCTCTTTACCCTTACCCTTGTCATCGTTTTCTTTAATATCGCTGCCACGCTTCAGGGTATGGAATTCCTCTGATCCGGGTTTGATGCCCAGGCTCTTTGCCATTGCTCCCCAGCCTTTACCCTTCTCGGATCGGTATTTCTCCATCACGGAATCTGTCGGCTTACCTGAGATTTCCCCCAGACGAAGTATCATATAGG
>JAXMLI010000320.1:0-3551 GCA_034368785.1 Smithellaceae bacterium
CTGACAGCGCCTGAAAATCTGTCAACTTACATATCGTGGCGAGTTCCTAATATTTTATTGTCAAAGAACGTTTAGATTGCAACTTTCCCTCCCAATTATGACACGGTCTCTCAAGGGGGAGGTTAGGAGGGGGATGGGGTTCTAGTTGCGGAGCGGTCATTTGACCCCGTCCCCACCCAGCCCTCCCTTTGAAGGGGAGGGAGATGTCCGGCAAGGATGGCCCTTGTGCCTCAAAAAGGAACGGATCCCAACAAGCGCTATTTTCTGACCTGATATTTGTGTTCCGAACTCGATCCCGGGTCCGGAATGACGACTTTTTACGAGTACATCATCAATGATGGAGCAGCGGAAAGTTGAACTGCGAACCGGACCGCCTGACCTGAGCGGTTGCAATATTTTCATGACGTGGACGCCCGAATATGAAAGAACGAAATACCGTTTCCCGGCCTAAGGATCGACAACTCCTCTGGCATCTGCTCTCTTTTGCCCTGTTCTTCGGCCTCTGGGAAGTGGCGGGCCGCTGGCCCATCAGCGCGGCCTTTCCGCCCTTCAGCCAGACCATGCTGGCCTTCGGGAGAATGACCCTGGATGGCAGCTTCCTCAATGCCTACGCCTCCACCTCGCAGCCCCTCCTGATCGGGTTTGTTCTCTGCGGAATTATCGGGGTGGGGTTCGGGATCTGGATGGGGCTCTCCCGGGCGGTGGAATGGCTGAGCCTGCCGGTATTCGTCATTCTCCAGGCGGCGCCCATGGCCGCCGTGGTGCCCCTGGTGACCTACATCTATGGCATCGGCCTGACCTCCAAGGTCCTGGCGGTGGTTATCCTCGCCGCGCCGGTTATTGTGATGAATTCCTACAAGGGCATCCGCAACACGAATCCCTCCCTGATCCAGATGTGTCGGTCCTTCCAGGGAAGCCAGACCCAGGTGGTCATGAAGATTGTTCTGCCCCACGCGGCGGCGATGATATTTACCGCGTTGAGACTCGGCCTTGCGATGGGCTTTGTCGGGGTCGTGATCGCCGAACTGCTTATTACGCCCACGGGGATCGGGGACCTGATTACCTACCACTCGTCGGTTGCCGATTTTCCGGAGATGTTTGCGGCGGTCTTTTCGATCATCGCAATCGCCGCCCTTACCCTTTACGTCCTCGAGCGGATACAGCGGAGACTCTTTCCCCCGGAATTACAAGGATAATATTTATGTCCACAGACACTATTGTTCAACTGAAGGAAATCGGCAAGACATACGACACGGGCGTGGAGGCCCTGCGGGGGGTGAACTTCGAGTTCCCGGCGGGGAAACTCAGCACCCTTTTGGGTCCCAGCGGCTGCGGTAAGACCACCCTCTTGAAGATCATTGGCGGGCTCATTAATTCCAGCGCCGGCGAGGTGTGGGTCAAGGGCAATCTGGTAAAAGGCCCCGGCCCCGAGCGGGCCTTTGTTTTTCAGGATTTTGCCCTCTTGCCCTGGGCAAACATCCTGCGGAACGTGGCCTTCGGACTCGAACTGAAGGGCGTTCCCAAGGAAGAACGGCTGGAGATTGCCGGTAAGTACATAAAAGAGGTCGGTCTGGCGGGCTTTGAAAACAACTATCCCCACCAGCTTTCCGGCGGGATGCGCCAGCGCGTGGGCTTGGCCCGCGCCCTCTGCGTGGACGCGGACATCATCCTGATGGATGAGCCCTTCTCCTCGGTAGATGAACAGACCAGACGGAAGTTTCAGGAGGACATGCTCGATCTGCTCCGGCACCGGCAGAAAACAGTCATCTTCGTTACCCATAGCATTGAAGAGGCCGCCTATCTGTCCGACCTGATTGTTCTGCTTTCGGCGAGGCCGGGGACGGTCTCTCAGGTCATTAAACCGGAAATCGATCGCGGCGGCAAAGGCCCTGATGAGATACGTCGCGACAGGAACTACCTCGATGTTGTGGATAATATCTGGCAGATCCTGAAAAAATACTTGAACTGAAAATCGGAGCCGGCGATGCAGATATACGGTAAAAAAATCCCCCTGAGCCTCTCGCTCTTATTGTGGTTCCTCCTGTGGGAACTCCTTGGCAGGATGGAGGTCTCCAGTATTTTCCCGCCTCTTTCCCGGATCTTTGTCGCCGCCATGACGGTGCTGCCCAGCGAGAAATTTATCAAGGCGGTCCAGATATCCCTGCGCACCTTTGCCTTGGGAATGTCCCTGGCGCTGATTGTCGGCATTGGACTCGGGACCCTGATGGCCCGCGTAAAACTTGTCCGCGAGATCCTCGGAACCTGGGTAAATATCTTTGTGAGCGCCCCCGTTTCCGCCCTGGTGCCCATCCTGATGGGGTTGCTCGGCATCGGAGAGAGCACGGTGGTTGCCACGGTATTCCTCTTCGCCGTTTTCGTCATTATCCTCGATACCCAGGTCGGGGTAAGCAAGGCGGACAAATCCCTCGTCGAGATGGCCCAATCCTTCGGGGGGAACAGATACCAGATTTTCCAAAAGATCCTCATCCTGAGTGCGCTGCCGGAGATCCTGGCCGGCATACGCCTGGGGGTGATCCGCGGCGTAAAGGGCATGGTCATCGGTCAGCTCCTGGTTTCGATCATTGGCGTGGGAGAGTTGTTCGAGCTGTATTCGAAGCATTTTCTCATGGAGGAGTTCTGGTCTCTCGTCATTGTCGTCTTTGCCTTCGCCCTTCTTCTGTCCGAAGGAATCGCCTACTTTGAGCGTCGGGTCGAGTACTATGCCGGCACGAGGTAGCGGACCGGCGCGCTCCGCCGCGCTAACGCGTCCTACAGGCCATCTTCGTCTATCAACTTTTTGGAGGTAATATAATGAACAATCGCCAGGCCTTGATAAAAACCAACCTGGGAAGCATCCGGTTTGAACTGCTCGAAGATGTGGCGCCGAAAACAACGGAAAACTATATCCTTCTGGCGAAAAACGGTTATTACGACGGGGTCGTCTTTCACCGGGTCATCAAGGGGTTCATGATCCAGGGGGGAGACCCTACCGGCACCGGCCGGGGAGGAGAGTCTGCCTGGGGCGGTCGTTTCGACGACGAAATCCAGCCCACGTCGGAACTCTACCGGCCCTGCTACCGGGCCGGCACCCTGGCGATGGCCAATTCAGGCCCCAATACCAACGGTTCCCAGTTTTTTATCATGCACACGGATTACCCCCTGCCGCCCAGTTATTCCATTTTCGGGCGGGTCATAGAGGGACAGGAGACGGTCAATGCCATTGCCTGCACCCCCACTGATCGCCAGGATCGGCCGCTTGCCCCTGTCATCAAGGAGAAGGTTATTATTGAGATGGTTCCTTGATCAGGCGGTGAATCGGGTCAGAGGGGTCAGCGGGTCAGGGGGAAATCGGGGGACATGGGGAAATCGGGGGAATCCGGGGACATCCATGATAAGTAATGTCAAGGGGGAAACGGAGATTTCCCCTGACCTCCCGGATTGACGGATTTCCGGTGGTTTTTTACTACAACCTGCCCTAACTAGACCTTTTTCTTCTTCTCTTTTGGGTCCGCGCAATTATTGGAGATCACGCGACCAGACATCCATTTGCT
>JAXMLI010000321.1:0-3458 GCA_034368785.1 Smithellaceae bacterium
CACGACTTCGCTAGGCCCTCCAAAAGGCGCCGAAGATGACATGTTTTGCGGACTGGAGGGACGCGCTCCGTCGCGTCCGCTGGAGTTTTGCAAGAAACTCTCTCAAGGGCAGGCAATATTTGTCTTAACTCGGCCACTCAAAACTGAATCTTTACGGTTGGGGGAGATTTGAGATTGTCAAAGAAAACTCTCCTGTGTTAAGGTGGCGCGAAAAAATTGGGGCAGATTATGAACTTAGCGCAAATCCTTGAAGATTCAGCCGGCAAATTCGGGGAGAAGACGGCCCTGGTCTCCGAGAACAGTAGATATACCTACCAGGGGCTAAACCGGGCGGTGAACGCCCTGGGAAACTACCTGCTTGGCCTGGGGCTCGAAAAGGGCGATAAGGTGGCCATCATGCTTCCCAACTGCCCGGAGTTCGTCATCTCTTATTTCGCCGCCGTCCGGATCGGCGCGGTCGCGGTAACACTCAATGCCATGTCCACCTCCTATGAACTTAAACATATCTTAAGCGACAGCGACGCCAGGGTTTTGATCACCACCATGGCGATGGTCAAACGGTTCCAGGAAATTCAGAACGATCTTCCCCTCTGCCGGCATTGCCTTCTGGCGGAGGGGGTGGATCACCCCGGGTCCGTTCAGGCGATCATCGCTCAGGGACCTTTCGACCTTGAGGCGGCCGCCGTTGACGATCGCGACCCGGCGGTAATGATCTACACCTCCGGCCTTACCGGTCGGCCCCTCGGGGCCATGCTGACCCACGGAAACCTCCTCTCCCAATCCTGGCTGGTCCGGGATATGATTGGCGGGACCCATGAAGACTGTTCCCTTTCAGTAATCCCCCTCTTCCATTCCTTTGGCGCCGTGGGGAACATGCTCGCCGCCATCCGGATCGGCGCGGGGATGGTCCTGATGGATCGCTTTACCCTCGAGGGAATCTTCGCCGCAATCGAGCGCGAGCGCGTAACCTACCTGGCCGCGGTGCCCCGGTTGTTTCTGGGAATGGTCCTTTTCGAAGGGGCGGACAAGTATGACTTGTCCTCCCTAAGAGTCTCCATCACGGGCGGGGCCGCCATTCCCCCGGATTATATCGTCCAGTTCCAGGAGCGATTTCGCAGTCCCCTCCTGGAGGGGTATGGCCTCACCGAGGCCTCTCCGGTTTGTTATTTTACCCGGTTGGGGACTCCCCAGAAGCTTGGCTCCATCGGGATACCTGTTCCAGGGTTGGAAGGGCAAGTCGTGGATGAAGAGGGCAGGGAACTCACCCGGGGGAGGGTGGGGGAACTGGTGGTCCGCGGGGCGAACATCATGAAGGGTTATTACAAAGACGAAGCGGCCACCGCGGAGGTCATCAAAAACGGCTGGCTCCACACCGGCGACCTGGGCTTTATGGATGAAGACGGCTATGTATTTCTCACGGGCCGCAAGAAGAGGATGATTATCACGAGCGGCTTCAATGTCTATCCCCGGGAGGTGGAGGCGGTTCTGGAATTGCACGGCATGGTCGCTGCGGCCCTGGCTGTGGGCAAGGAAGACCTTATGCGGGGCGAGATCGTCAAGCTCCTCGTGGTCAGGTGTCCCGGCGCGGAAGTGGATGAAAAGGAGATACTCCGGCATTGCCGGGCCTACCTTTCTTCGTACAAGGTGCCCCGGGAGGTGGAATTTGTGACGGAGCTGCCCCGGGGGAATTGATGGGCCATTTGCCCTCGGGTTTTTGGAGGGCCATGCACGGTCAGGTTTTTGGAGGGCCATGCACACGGTCAGGTTTTTGGAGGGCCATGCTCCGTCATGGCCGCAAGAGCTTTGAACATGGCGCCATCCGTTGCGGACGCGACGGAGCGCGTCCCTCCATGGGGGCAATGCGTGGGTGTGGTTTTTGGAGGGCCATGCTCCGTCATGGCCGCAAGAGCTATGAACATGGCGCTATCCGTTGCGGACGCGACCCCAGCGCGTCCCGCAGAAAAAGCAATATAGGCATTGAGGGAGGTGGATATGGCACGGATTCCCCAGAGTCTTGAGCGGACGACGGCAAAAATGTTTCACTCCTCCCCGCCGGCCTCCTTTGGCAGCCGGGCGACCGAATTTTCTGATTGGCAACCGCCCAGGGCCAGGCACGGCGGCGGCCAGCGCGAGGTGGTGCTCGTGGAGGCCTGCCGGACCCCCTTCGGCCGGGTCGGCGGCGCTCTTCTGGGATTTACCGCCCAGGAACTGGGCGCCCTGGCAATCAAGGAACTCCTCTCGCGACTGGCCGGCCGGATTAAACCCGCGGATATCGACTATGTCTTCCAGGGGCAGGTGGTCACCGCCGGCGGCGGTCAGATCACGGGACGCCAGGCCGCCATCCTGGCCGGCATCCCGCCGGAGGTTCCGGGCATTTCTCTGAACAAGGTCTGTTCCTCGGGCCTCAAGGCGGTCGATCTGGCCTTTCAGGCGATCCAGCTGGGCCGGGCGGAAATCTGCCTTGCCGGCGGCCAGGAGAGCATGAGCAACTGTCCCTACGGCCTGCCTGAGATGCGCTTCGGGGTGCGGATGGGCCTTCCCGACCGCCCGGTTGAAGACCTGATGGTAAAAGACGGCCTCTGGTGCCCCTTCCACGACCGTCATATGGCGATCCACGGTTCCGAGGTGGCCGACGAGTTCGGTTTCACTCGGGAAGAGCAGGACGATTGGGCCGTCCATTCCCAGCAGGCGGCGGGGGAGGCGATGAGGGCGGGCAGGCTCGACGAGGAGATTTTCCCGGTCCTCTGCGGTTCAGGGAAGAAGATCTCCATCGTTGATGCCGATGAGGCCCCCCGGCCCGATACGACCCGGGAGGCCCTGGCCAAGCTCCCGCCGGTCTTCGGCCATCTAAGCCCGGTGACCGGACTTCCCGGATCGGTCACGGCGGGCAACGCGCCGGGGATCAACGACGGCGCCGGAACTTGTCTCCTCATGAGCAGGGAGAAGGCTGATAATCTCGGATTAAAACCACTCTGCACGATCATCGATTATGCCGAAGTATCCCGGCAGCCCAAGGATATTGCCGTGGTCCCCGGTCTGGCCATTCGGAGGCTCCTCCAGCAGAATGACCTGAGCCTGGCCGAGGTGGACCTCCTGGAAATAAACGAGGCCTTTGCCGCCGTGGTGCTAGTGAGCGGCCAGGCCATTCTGGGGATGAGTCGCGAAGAAATGCTCGCCCGGGTCAACGTGAACGGCGGGGCGATTGCCTATGGCCATCCCATCGGGGCGAGCGGGGCCAGAATCCTCATGACCCTGGCCTATGAACTCAAGCGCCGGGGCGGCGGTCTCGGCGTGGCCGGGATCTGTTCCGGCGCCGCCCAGGGGGATGCCATTTTGATTAAGGTGTAAGCGACCAGCGCCCCTCGGGGCGGTTTGGGCTAACATGTTGTTTGGTCTTCGGTTTTGCGTGAGGTTATGCGGGTCTTGTTCCTCCCCCTTCAAGGGGGGGCCTCAGGAGA
>JAXMLI010000322.1:0-5334 GCA_034368785.1 Smithellaceae bacterium
TAAAGCCCCAACCTCCCTCCCCTTCATGGGGAGGGTCGGGGTGGGGATGGGGTTAAATAACCGCACCACAAGAAACCCCATCCCCCTCCTAACCTCCCCCTTGAAGGGGGAGGAATCAGGCAGTGCCATCCTTGAGGCCCCCTTGACGGGGGAGGAATCAGGCACGGCCCCTCCTGAGGAATCCCTGAAAGGGGGTGGGATTAAGCAGTACCCCTTCTAAGTCCTCCCTGAAAAGGGAGGATTTATGCGTGTATCATTATTCCTGCTGCTTACCCTTGTACCCGCACTCCTTCCGGCTGCAGGCCAGGTAACTTTCGCCGCCCCGTCGTTTTTTTTCCACGAGAAATGGCGCCTGGCATTTGGGACAGGGTTCAGGAACCGGGCGGTCCCAGATCGCAAATTTACAGGCCGGATAGCGGGAACAGCTGTAAAAGACCTTTCCGCCTTTGCTTCTCTTCTGGGTTAAATAGCCGTCGCATCCCTCTTCGGGGCAATTGACGCCGGTGCTTACGGAAAGGATGTTCTTGCATAGCGGGTAGCCGGAGCAGCCGATAAAATCCCCGAATCTCCCCTTCTTGACGGCCATGTTCTTTCCGCATTTTTCACAGATTATGTCCGTGAGCTGCGGCGGCTCCGCCGGGCCGTTCTCCGCCTTCGCGAGGTTTTTCCTGTTTTTGCAGTTCGGATAATCCGAACAGGCGACGAACCTGCCCCATCTGCCCCACTTGATCACCATGGGGCTTTGGCACAGGTCGCAGATCTCGTCCGTGGGAGTGGCCTCCTTTTTGAGGTTCTTCATCCCCACCTTGGCCTTTTCCAGATCCTGAGAAAATGTGGCGTAGAACTCCTGGAGGGTCACGAGGCGTTTCAATTCACCTTCTTCAATCAGGTCGAGCTTTTTTTCCATCCCGGCGGTAAAGGCGACATCCATGATCTGGGGGAAATTGGCCTTGAGCTGGTCGTTCACCATGGTCCCGAGTTCGGTCGGCTTGAACCTTGTCTGCTCCAGAATCACATATTCCCTGTC
This sequence comes from Smithellaceae bacterium, assembly GCA_034368785.1. Classification (GTDB taxonomy): domain Bacteria; phylum Desulfobacterota; class Syntrophia; order Syntrophales; family CAMTWB01; genus CAMTWB01. Next base: position 1,028 of record JAXMLI010000322.1, read on the forward strand.
CTGGATGGTGGAAAGAATCGCGGCATAGGTGCTGGGTCGCCCGATCCCCTTGTCTTCCAATTCCTTTACGAGGGTCGCCTCGGTAAATCGGGGCGGCGGCTGGGTGAAGCGCTGTTCGGATTTCAGGGAGACAAGGGTCAGGGTTTCCCCTTCGGTCAGGGCCGGCAGCATGGTCCCCAGGCCGTTTTCCTCCCCGTTGTCTTCTTTTGCCTCGGTGTAAACCGCGGTGTAACCGGGGAACCTCAAAACCTGACCCTGGGCGCGAAAGAGACAATCCGTCACGGAGATGTCGATGGTCGTCTGATCGAATATCGCGGGATTCATCTGGCAGGCGATAAACCTGTTCCAGATAAGCTGATACAGCTTGAACTGGTCCGGTGTCAGGTGGGCTTTTATGTCTTTTGGCTTATAGGACATGCCGGTGGGCCTGATCGCCTCGTGGGCATCCTGCGCGGACCCCTGATTCTTGAAAAATCTGGCCTTGGGAGGAAGATAGGCCGGCCCGTAGGTTTCGGCGATAAAATCCCGGGCGGAATTAAGTGCGTCATCGGCGATCCGGACCGAATCCGTTCTCATATATGTAATGAGCCCTACTGAACCTTCGGCGCCCACCTCGATCCCCTCGTAGAGTTTCTGTGCGACCCTCATGGTCTTGGCGGGCGAGAACCGCACCCAGCGGGAGGCCGCCTGCTGACGCTTGCGGGTGGTACCCGGGGGCGGGGGGGACTTCTTTACCTCCTTCTTCTAGAGTTTGACAACGATGAAGGGTCCCTTGTTGATCCTGGCCAATAGATCTTCCGACTGACCCGCGTTGACAACCTTCGCCTTCTTGCCGTCTATCCTGATCAGCTTTGCGTCGAAGCGGGGCGGGGCGGGGCCATCGAGCGTGGCGGCGATGTTCCAGTACTCTTCCGGCAGGAAGGCGTTTATCTCTTCTTCCCGGTCGCAGATCAATCTGACCGCGACGGACTGGACACGACCCGCGCTCAACCCGCGTTTGACCTTTTCCCAAAGTAATGGACTGATCTTGTACCCCACCAGTCTATCCAGAATCCGCCGGGTCTGCTGGGCTTCGTATTTGTTAAAATTCAATTCCAGCGGATTGGCGAGCGCCTTCTGAACCGTCCCCCGGGAGAGGTCATTGAATAAGACCCGGTAAATCCGCCGGCCTTTTCCTTCGAGCTCCGAGGCGATGTGCCAGGCGATGGCCTCTCCTTCCCGATCGGGGTCAGGGGCCAGATAGATGCTCGTGACATTTTTTGCCGCCTTTTTCAGATCGGCGATGACCTTCTTTTTGGTCTCGATAATCTCGTAGGTGGGACTGAAATCGTCCTTAATATCTATCCCAAGCTTGCTTTTCGGGAGGTCCTTCACATGGCCAACGGAAGCCATGATATTGTATTCTGAACCAAGATACTTTCTGATCGTTTTTATTTTAGCGGGAGATTCAACAATGACAAGTCCTTGCGACATATAGTTAATCCTTAATGTTATAGTTATTGCCCGGCAGTTTGATTATTGATCCCTGTAGTTCCAGGGATAGAAGAATACGCTGGATATCGGTGATATTGATACCTGTTTCGGCAATTATCCTGTCAATATCGAGAGGTGCGTGAGACAATATCCGCATTACCGCGTCATGGCCGGGATCATGCGGCATGGTTGAGGGATCAACCGATTGCGGATTTCGGATTGTGGATTCCGGATTAATATCTTTTTGTACCGTTCCTGTGGCAGGCGCGGGCGGGGTCTTCTTGAGCCGGGCAATCTGGGGGGATATCTCCTCGATAATCTCTCTGGCCGATTCAATCAATCTGGCCCCGTCTCTGATCATTTTATGGGTGCCGCGGGAGCCGGCGGAATCAATCGCCCCCGGCACGGCGAATACCTCGCGCCCCTGTTCCAGGGCAAACCGGGCGGTAATAAGGGAACCGCTTTTTTCGCCCGCCTCCACCACCACCACCCCGTAGGATATCCCGCTGATAATGCGGTTTCTGGCCGGAAAATTGTGCTTATGGGGAGATGTGCCGAAGGGATATTCCGTGACGAGCGCCCCGTGGTCGGGTATCGTCTCATAGAGCCGGGCATTTTCGGGTGGGTATATTATATCAAGTCCGCAGCCAAGGACCGCGATGGTCCTACCATGACCGGAAATGGCGCCCCGGTGCGCCGCCGAATCTATCCCCCTGGCAAGGCCGCTCACCACTGTTATGCCGCTTAACGCGAGTTCCCGGCTCAGTCTTTCCGTGGAGAACCGGCCATAGGCGCTGGCCAGCCTGGAGCCCACCACCGCGACGGGAACGTCTTCCTGGAGCAACGTGCCCTTTACATACAAAAAGGGCGGGAAGTCATAAATGTTCAAAAGGTTCCGGGGATATTGCTGGTCCTTGTATGTCACGATCATAGTTCTATTTTTTTCCAGCAGCTTAAATTCATTTTCTGCCAGATCCCACCGGCGAAATTCGAGGATTTGCCTCGCCGTAACCTCGCCGATTCCGGCGATGGCCTTCAAACGAGGCAACGAAGCGTTGAATACATCCGCCGGGGATCCCAGGGCATCAACAAGCAGCCTGCATCCCGCATTCCCGAGCCCGGAAACGGATTTTAAGGCAAACCAATAGATAAGGTCATGATATTTCACGAACTATTCCTTTAGAGTATCCGGTAAGTAGCCAGCACATATATCGAATAAACAAATGGTGTCAAGATATTTTGCCCGGCCCTTGCAGTAAATGCGGTTGCAATCGACCCGCCTTTAGGATAGTTTGAGGCAGCGTCAAACTAGGAGAAGGCATGTTTAAACGTTCGGTATTAGTCGTCTTTATATTATTTTCCCTCGTCCATTTCATTAATCCGGAGATAACCCGCGGGGAAATTCCAAAAATAGCAACCACACCGGGCCGTTTTGCCCAGTTGCCCGTGGCGGAGAAGGGCAATAATGGCGGTGTAATGCCGGCCCCACAGTTCGGCGCGCCTAATCTTGTTGTGGATCCCCGGTGGATTGATCTTGGATCATCCGCATCAGGCGAAAAGATTACCGGGCAGATAAGGATAAGAAACAGAGGGAAGGAAATCCTCCGCTGGACCGCTTCAATTCCTTCCTCTCCGCCCAAGGCTGCTGAAGAAAGGGTAAAGGGGGGGAGATTCCTTTCCCTCCAGAACCAGGAGGTCCGTGCGACGGGGATTTATCTGCCGCCACGGCACCTGAGGGATCAGCTTGAAGTTACCGGCAGATGGACCGAAGAGGAAGGTTATCCCTTTGGCCTGTCACCGCACTCGACCCTGCGTTTTCGTTTTTCCGGAACAGGCATCTCTTTGATTAACCTGCGCAGATCCCCCGGGGGAACCATGACGGTGCTTATTGATGATCAACCCCTCGTCGCGGGGGTGGATCAGCAGGACGAAAACAGAAACAATGGCCTCTATCAAATAGAAGGTCTACCTGACGGCCCGCACATTCTGACTATTACCAGCAGGGATGGAACGGTCTTGCTGGAGGGAGTGAGAATATATGGCCGGGAGCTCATGAAGTTTCCTGCCGGTTCTGTCAGGGTGTTCCCGAAAAGCGGCGTGACTACTCGGGAAACAGACTATTTGACCGTCGGCGTGGACACCCAGAAGCTCAGCCCCGGCACGTATCTGGGATACATAGAAGTGGCGTCCAGCGGTGGCGCGGAAACGGTGGAGCTGTATCTGGATGTTTTTCCGGGCGGGGCGATGAAGCTCTTGGATGTACACCTCTACCTCAAGGACAGGGAGTACCTTTTTACCACAAACCCGCAGCTGGACGGCAGAAAGATATTCGTCGGAGGACACGAAAAACAGGGAATCGCCTTTCGGCTTTTTCCGCCCGGCACACCGGGAACGACGGAATTCTTCCGCTGGTACAATCCGCAGAAGGGCGACTATTTTTATTCATATCAACAGCAAGATGGGGGAAAAGCCCCTTCCGGTTACATATTCGAGGGCGCGATCGGCAATATTGCCACCTCCAGAATGGCAGGCGCAAGACCGCTTCAACGCTGGTTTAACAAGACAACCGGTCGACATTTTTTCACTCTTGATCCCAAGGGCGAGGGTATTCAGAAGCAAGGCTATTTTTACGAAGGCATCGCCGGCTTTGTCAGATGATGAGTCGCGCTCGGCGGCATAGGACTTTTTTTGGTATAGTAGTTTTTAAGCCCCTCTTTGCAAAGCTGATCGTTGGACACAAATATTGCTGGACGCGCGAGAAATGAGACCGAAGAAGGATATTTTTGTTTGATCCCCCCTTTCGCAAACTGACCGCTGGACACAAATATTGCTGG
>JAXMLI010000323.1:0-4458 GCA_034368785.1 Smithellaceae bacterium
AAGAGTTTTGCAATTGGCTCACTTGCTGCAATTATCAGGCCTGCTAAGGCTGATAAGGTTCGATTAAACAGCTGCCGGGAGAGTGCTTCAATAGCAGCAAATAAATATGACAATATCGTAGCGGACGTTGATATAATGTTACATTATTGTTCCATTTGCTTCCGGGTGAATCGTTGTGCCGGGTAATTATTTCAGCAATGCCGGGATGCTGCTTACTTCGCAATCTTGGTACAGCCCTTGCTTTGTGGGGTAGTCAAGGTGAAGTTTATGCGCAAACCCGGGCAATTCCCGAGGCCCGGGGGGGTGCGAAGAACATCTCCATTGTAAAAACGGGAAAATTGTGGAAAGGTTCAGGTGTCATAGAGGCCGAAGGTTTATTTTAAAGAGAGATGCAAGGAGGACAGGGGATGTGTAACGACAGCGATTGTGGATGCAGTGATCATGATCTGAGTGGTGTCAACGTACATGAATTGTACGGCTGCAATGTCTTTAACGAGCGGGCCATGAGGGAAAGGCTTCCCAAGGAAACCTACAAGGCCCTCCGCAAGACCATGGACACCGGTTCCACTCTTGCGCCGGAACTGGCGGCGGTGGTGGCCAACGCGATGAAGGACTGGGCGCTTGAAAGAGGGGCAACCCACTATACCCACTGGTTCCAGCCCCTGACCGGTTCGACGGCGGAAAAACATGACTCCTTTATCACCCCGCTTCCGGATGGCAGTGTGATCATGGAGTTTTCCGGCCAGCAGCTTACCCAGGGCGAGCCCGATGCCTCCTCCTTTCCCAGTGGCGGCCTCCGGGCCACCTTTGAGGCCCGGGGCTATACCGCCTGGGATTGCACCTCCCCGGCCTTTCTCAAGGAAGACGCCTCCGGTAACGTTACCCTCTGCATCCCCACGGCCTTTTGTTCCTACAAGGGGGAAGCGCTGGACAAGAAGACCCCGCTCTTGCGCTCCATGGCGCTCGTTTCCCGGATGGCCCTCCGGGTGATCAGGGCGCTGGGGAATACCGTTTCCAGCCGGGTTGTCTCCACCGTCGGGGCGGAACAGGAATACTTCCTCGTGGACCGGGACTACTATCTGGGACGCCTGGACCTCATGACCTGCGGCCGGACCATCTTTGGCGCCATGGCTCCCAAGGGTCAGGAACTGGAAGATCAGTTTTTTGGCGCCCTTAAGGACCGCGTCTCTGATTTTATGAGAGACCTGGACATTGAACTCTGGAAGATGGGGATTCCGGCCAAGACGAAGCACAACGAGGTGGCCCCGGGGCAGTTTGAAATGGCGCCGGTCTATACCACCACCAACATTGCCGCCGACCAGAACCAGCTGGTGATGGAAAGCATGCGGAAGGTCGCCCTCCGGCAGGGGATGGTCTGCCTGCTCCACGAAAAACCCTACGCGGGGGTCAATGGGTCCGGCAAGCACAACAACTGGTCGCTCAGCACGGACGACGGGATCAATCTCCTCGAACCGGGCCAGACGCCGCAGGACAATGCCCAGTTCCTGGTCATTCTTTGCGCCCTCCTCAAGGCGATAGACGTCCATGCGGATATTTTACGCGCCACCTGCGCCCATGCGGGCAATGAACATCGCCTGGGCGCGAACGAGGCGCCGCCGGCCATTATCTCGGTCTTTCTGGGCGATGAACTGTCCGACGTTTTCTTCAAACTGGCCAAGGGCGAAAAGATGGCGGCGAAAGGGGTGGCGTTCCTGAGAATCGGGGTGGACTCACTGCCGGAACTGCCCAAGGACAACACGGATCGCAACCGCACCTCGTCCTTTGCCTTTACGGGCAACAAGTTCGAGTTCCGCATGCTCGGTTCCTCCCAATCCATCTCCGGACCGAATGTGGCCCTCAATACGGTAGCTGCCGAGGCGCTGGAAGAGATTGCCGAAAGGCTGGAGCAGGCGAAAGACATCAATGCCGAGATCCTGGCCATTATCAAGGACATGATCAAAAACCACGGCCGGATCATTTTCAACGGGAACAATTATTCCGAAGACTGGGTGCAGGAGGCGGCGAAGAGGGGACTGCCCAATGTGGGTAACACCACCGATGCCCTGAAGGCCTTTATCACCCCCAAGGCGATCAATCTCTTCGGGAAATATGGGATCCTCACCAAGGACGAGTTGCATTCCCGCTATGACATTTATACGGAGCAGTACGCCAAACACATCAACATCGAGGCGAAGACGGCCATTCAGATGGTGAAAAGGCAGTACATCCCGGCGGTGATCAGCTTTACCACCGACCTGGGGACTTCCCTGAACGCCGTGGGCAAATACGGGTCGGTCCAGAAGGATCTTCTGACCAGGGTATCCGCCCTGCTGGGCTCGGCGGCGGAAAAACTGTCTAAGCTGGAGGCCGAAACGGCGAAGGCCCAGGGGATCGAAAAACTGGAAAAGCAGGCCGCGGCCTATCGCGATCGGGTATTGCCGGCGATTCTGAGTCTCCGAGAGGATATCGACGCGCTGGAGGAGCTGACGCCCGATGACCTCTGGCCGGTGCCGACTTACAGTGAACTGCTTTTTAACCTGTAATGGTAATTTTTCAACTCTTTAAACTCCCTCCTCTTCAAGGGGAGGGCGGGGGTGGGGATGGGCAAGTTCTCCATAAAAAACTGCTTGCCTCTCCCCTCCAGTTCCTCGCCTGCCGGAGGGGCCTCCATAATGCGCCGTTACAAAATCCTGTTCATTTTTTTTCTCCTGCTTTCTTTGTCCGTTCCGGTTTCAGCGCAGGACAGGGACCTGGAGACCCTGGCCAGGGAGCGGGCTCACCACACCAACCCGGGGTTTTCCAACCCCTGGCTCGCGACCGGACCGCCGGGAAATTTATTGCGGCTGCTGACATGGAAATTTGATTCCAACCTTTACGCGGAGGAAAAAAAGAACCCGCCGACCATTCCCTTCGTGGTTCCTCCGCTGGAGGATATTCTGAAAAAGGGGGATTCCATTACCTATCTGGGTCACGCCACCCTCTGGCTCCGGATCGGCGGGAAAAATATCCTCACCGATCCCGTCTTCGGGGATGTCTGGCCCTTTCTGGACCGGAAGGTCCCCTTTCCCCTGACGCCGTCGCTCCTGCCAGTACCCGATGTAGTAGTTATTTCCCACAGCCATTTCGACCACCTCGACCAAGACAGTCTCCGCCTCCTGGGGACAAAACCCCTCTACCTGGTCCCGCTGGGATATAAAGACTGGCTTGAAGAGGTTCTCCCCGGCGTCCGGGTGGTGGAACTGGACTGGTTCGAGACCCACACAGCTTCCGGCCTGACCTTTAGGCTCCTCCCCTCTCAGCATTGGTCCAAACGCACCCCCTGGGATACGAACCGGCGCCTCTGGGGGAGCTGGCTCATTGAAGGGAACAGGCAAAAGGTTTTTTTCGGCGGGGATTCGGGATACTTTCAGGGCTTTAAAGAATATGGGGTAAAATACGGCCCGCTGGACGTGGCCCTGCTTCCCATCGGCGCTTACGAACCCCGGTGGTTCATGAAGACCTACCATATGAATCCCGCAGAAGCAGTCCAAGCCATGCAGGATCTCCAGGCCCGGGTGATCATTCCCCAGCATTGGGGGGTCTTCGACATGACCCATGAACCGCTGGATCTTCCCTATCGGGATTATCTGTCGGCCGCCCGGGCCGCCGGCCTGAGTGTGGACAGGACCCCCTATGTACCCCACGGGGGAACCTGGTATTTTCCCTGAGCGGGCGGGGCAAATTACCAGATTCGTTATAAATGATGATGCGGTAAAAAGTCCGAAATTACCTTGTTCGTCATTCCGGGCTCGATCCGGAATCCAGTTATTTCAAGTACTTCTTGATTCCGGCTTTCGCCGGAATGACGGTCTGGGGACTTTTTACGAAGTCGTCAACCTTTAACCAGCCAACCTGGGCAGTTACTCGCGAATAATTCATTTGCCTTCCTCCGGCAGAAGTTTGATTCCGATAACATCTCCCTCATGCGGGAATCTTTTTGCAGGCTTTTACCCCGCTGCGGGCGGGTATTCAAACGATATCAACAAAATAAAGGTTGCCATCGGGAGGGCGATGGTGTATGTGAGCCGCCGACATGTGAACCGCAGGGATCACCCCCTGTGGTTTTTTTATTTGTGCGGGAATTGATCCGAAGAGATTCGAGAAGGAATGGAGACATGATCAACGTATCCAACGTCACCCTTGCCTACGGCCGAAGGGTCTTGTTCAAGGATGTCAATATCAAATTCACGCCGGGGAACTGCTACGGCGTCATCGGCGCCAACGGTTCAGGAAAATCGACCTTTCTCAAGATCCTCGCCGGCGATGTGGAGCAGGACCAGGGCGAGGTCACCATCGGCCCCCGGGAAAGGATCTCGGTACTCAGTCAGGACCAGTTTGCCTTCGACGAGGAGACGGTCATGGACACCGTCATCATGGGTCACAAAAGGCTCTACGAGGTGATGGCCGCGCGTGAGGCGA
>JAXMLI010000324.1:0-6483 GCA_034368785.1 Smithellaceae bacterium
GGATGAGGCAGTCGATGGAACGGGCATAGAGATCCTTCGCGTCAAGAACAACCGCGTGCTGGAACGCGCCATGAGCAGGATGACGACGGATGAAACGCTCGACGACCTGGACGTAACGGGCGTCTTCAATCGCTGCCTTGAAGCGCATAACATTCCGGAGGAACAGCGCCCGGCGCTCTTAAGCGCATATCAGGAGATTGTTGTAGCGCTGAACGAAGTGGACGTGATGGCGGAATAGCATATCGTTAACCCCCTCCCCTCAATCCCCTCCCGCCCGGGGAGGGGAAGTAATTAGGAAAGGTACACGCCCACCGGGGGAGGGGAAGTTTCTATAGGAGCATAGGAGAGCATGGCGTGAAAATACTTGGCATCCGGTTTAAGAATCTGAACTCACTCATGGGCGAATGGCATATTGATTTCACCCACCCGGAATATGCATCCAACGGCATATTCGCCATTACCGGCCCGACCGGCGCGGGGAAAACGACCATTATGGATGCCGTCTGCCTTGGACTTTACGGCCGGACGCCCCGCCTGGACAAGGTGACGAAGAGCAGCAACGAGATCATGTCGCGCCAGACAGGTGAATGCTTTGCCGAGGTTACGTTCGAGACGCAGAAGGGACGCTACCGTTGCCACTGGAGCCAGCACCGCGCCCGGAAAAGACCGGATGGCGAGTTGCAGCAGGCAAGACATGAGATAGCCGATGCCGATTCCGAAAGAGTCCTGGAATCGAGAATGGCCGATGTGGGTAAATTCATCGACGAGGCCACGGGCATGGACTTTGAGCGCTTTACCCGTTCGATGCTTCTTGCCCAGGGCGGATTTGCCGTATTTCTCCAGGCGTCGCCCGATAAACGCGCGCCTATTCTCGAACAAATCACCGGCACCGGGATCTACAGCAGGATATCCATGAAGGTTCACGTGCGCCGTGCGGAAGAGCGGGACAAACTTGAACTATTGCAGGCTGAGCTGAAAGGAATCCAGATTTTAAGCGCCGATGAAGAAAGGGATTTGCAAACTGGCCTGAAGGAAAAGCAGGGCCAGGAGATCGAACTTGCCGGAAAGGTCGATGACCTGCGCAAGGCCCTGACCTGGCTCGACGGGATGAGTGCGCTGGAAAAAGAACTCGGCAAACTGAATGAGCTGCAGCAGGATTTCGAAAGGCGAAGGCTTGCGTTTGCGCCGGAATCAGAAAGGTTGGAAAAATCCCGCAAGGCCCTCAGCCTTGAAGGCGATTACAGGGGGGTGCATGCCCTGCGCACCCAACAGGAAAATGAGACCAAGGAACTTGATGTCGCCGTAGCTACCCTCCCTGCAAAGGATAAAGATGCCGCAGCTGGGCTTGCCGCGAAACAGGCCGCAGCGGCCCTGCTGAATGAGGTACGAACCAGGCAGATGTCCGAAGCAGATGTCTTTAAAAAGGTGCGCGACCTCGATGCAAGGCTGGGCGAACAAAGAAAGCAGCTTGGAGAAAAGGATAAGACGATAGGGGAGGTCGAGAAGCAGGGGAACGCCTATAAAAGCCATATCGTAAATGATGAACGGGCGTGGAAAAAATCGCATACCGCCCTGGAGGGCGTCCACGAATACCGAAAGAAACAGGCCGCCGACGCGGCGCTGCTTACGGATCTCACCGCCCTCGCCAGGGGATTTGCGTCGCTTCGCGAGATTGAAGCAAAGCACATAAAGGCTGGAGAAGAGCTAGCCGTCGCCACCGGGAAAAAGCAGTCGGCCCTCGCCGCATCCGGCAAAATAGAAACCGATCACGAAAACCTCCGCCTGGAACTGGTGAACGGTCAGGATGAACTGAAGCGCCTGACCAAGGAAATCACAGACTGTCTCAAGGGACGCGACATCAGCCAGTGGCGCAATGAGACCGATGCCCTCAAAGATCGCGAGCGCCTTTTGCTGCAGGCAGGAGAAACCATTGATCGGATTGATAAGACATACACAGCGTTGGACGGCCTGAAAACGGGTGTCGAGACATTAAAAGCCGCTGAAATATCCATTTCTGACGAGATAAAATCCTGCGCCGGTAATAAAGCGCTTCTGGAAAGAGACATGGGACACCTTGAAATACAGGTGTCTGCCCTGCGCCGTATCCGCGACCTTGAGGAAGAAAGAAAACGACTTGAAGACGGCCAGCCCTGCCCCCTCTGCGGGGCGACTGATCATCCTTATGCGCAGGGAAATTTTCCGGTGTTGAACGAAGCGGAAGCGGCACTGAAAAAAACGAAGGATGGGTGCAAAGCAGTGTCTGAAACGCTGGGCCAACTGGAATCCGGACGGGTGAAGACGGCAGCGGAGATTCGGCATGCGGAAAAAGGAATGGAAGAAAAAAAGGCAGCGCTGGACGCCGATGAAAAACAATGCACCGCCTTCCTGTCAAAGCTGAATATTCAGGCCGCTGACGCGGAGCGCGCCGGGAAGGTGCAGGAGGAGCTCGCTGGCGTTCGGGTGAAGATTATCGAAACAGCAGGCATTGTTTCCGCGGCAGAAGAGAAAAGCAAGAAGGAGAAGCCGGCGCAAAAGGCGCTGGAAGAGATAAGAAGGAAATTTGACGTATCCGGCGCGGCCTTGCAGGATGCCAGACTCAAACTTGAGTCGGCCGTGCTTGCGCATGAGCGGCTGATTAAGGATTGTGCCGCCCTGGCCGAGGAGACCCAAAAAGCCAGAGCGACTGTACGTAAAGATGTTGAACCCTTCGGGATCGTGGAGATACCGTCAACCGACCTTGACGGCATATTGAAAGACCTCCACAAGCGCAAAGACTCCTGGCAGACAAAGGAGGTGGAAAAAACCGCCCATGAGAAACAGATCAATGACCTGAACGCCGCCCTTGAGAAGAATAAAGCTTTGCTGGGCAGCCTCGAAGAAGATCTGACGGCGCGGTGCAAGGAGCGTGACGATCTAAAGACAGAGTATGAATCCCTGAGCGGTTCACGCCGGGAACTTTTTGGGGAGAAGAACGCTGACCAGGAGGAAAGGCGTCTGGCCGATACCTTGAACAAGGCGGAGAGAGCCTTTGAAAAAGCACGTGAAGAATATGGGCAAATGGGAAAAGAGATCGACTCCCTGAAAGAGAAAATCGCTTCATTGAAAGTGAAAACAGGAAATCGGGCAACGGAACTGACGCAGGCCGAACAGAAACTGATGGCGCGGTTTAAAACGGCAGGATTCGAAGATGAATCAGGCTATCTGTTGTCGTGCCTGAGTGAAGAAGCGCGGGAGATCCTTGCTGAAAGAGACAAATCCCTGATCAAAGAAAAAACGGAACTTGAGGCCCGCCGGAAAGACAAGTCGGAGGCGCTTGCATCCGAGCGTGAAAAAAGGCTGACGGATCAATCCGTTGAGGCGCTGAAAGAAAATATGAGCATCTGTGATGCGGAACTGAAACAGACAAGGCATGATATCGGCGGAATCGCAAAGACATTGAGCGAAAACGAAATATTGAGGGAAAAACAGCAGGAACGCATAAAGGACATGGACGCCCGGAAAAAGGAATGTGCCCGCTGGGATGACCTGCATTCGCTTATAGGATCAGCCGACGGGAAGAAATTCCGGAACTTTGCGCAGGGTCTGACGTTCGAAATGATGACGGCGCATGCCAACCGCCAGCTCAGGAAGATGACGGAACGCTATCTGCTCATCCGCGACGTCGCACAACCCCTGGAACTGAACGTCATCGACAATTATCAGGCCGGGGAAATACGCTCAACCAAGAATCTCTCCGGCGGCGAAAGCTTTATCGTGAGCCTTGCCCTGGCGCTCGGCCTTTCTCATATGGCCAGCCGGAATGTGCCTGTTGATTCGCTCTTTCTCGATGAAGGATTCGGCACGCTTGACGAAGATGCGCTCGAAACGGCTTTGGAGACGCTTGCGGGATTACAGCAGGAAGGCAAATTGATCGGCGTTATCTCCCACGTTACGGCGCTGAAGGAACGCATCGGTACTCATATACAAGTCATCCCGGAGACAGGCGGCCGCAGCAGCCTTAGCGGTCCCGGCTGCCGGAGGATTCTTTGCCGGGTCGAAGGGGGTTTCTAATAAGGCGTCGGACGCGGCGGGGTGAGCAGTGGCGGGTGTTCTTCACGGCCATCCCTTCAGGTCAAAGCACAGGGAACGGCGTTATGGCTTGCCTAAACCGGGGTCCGTCGGGAGGGATTTCTCCAGGCGGTCGATGCGGAAGTACTGGAGCAGATCCATAAAGGACTGGTGGTGGAGGGGATTTTCCGCAAAGCGGAAAAGATGGCTCGGACAGTGGCAGTCGGAAGAGCCGAAATTGGGCACAGAGGCATCGGCAATTCTCCCCACCATTTCCGCCAGTTCATGCTCCAGGGGCGTACTGGACCGGATAGGGATGGCCGTACACCGATCCGCCTGGTCTCTCAGATAGTCGATATGCCAGTGGACCGCCTTGTTCTTCCCGAGATGTCGGTCCAGCCGTTTCGACAGGGCGACTTTGGCCGTGCCCACGTAAAGATAATAACCGGCAGGAAAGAATATTTCACCCAGACTTCCCACCCTTATCGCCAGATCGCGGGGAAGGTGGAGCAGGAGGAGATAGCTGCCGGAGTCCCGCGCTTCCTCTGCGATGGCATCCCAGGGAAGGCAGATATCCCGGACCAAGGGGGAAAGGCTGAGGTCGGATCGCCAGGTGAGGGCCGCCGCCTTGATCAGCAGGTCCTTCCTCACGGCAATGAAGGAACGGGCGAATTCCAGGTCCGTATGGTAATCGGGGAGAAAGAAACGGGCCTGGGGCCAGTGGACCAGAAAAAGGACGCCGCAGGAAGTCCCCCGGCGGCTCAGAGCGGCAAGCTCTTCCAGGTGCTTTTTCCCCCGCAGGGTGACGGCATCGGGAAACATGGCGATACGCCGGCCTGCGAGGGTGCAGGACTTGACCTCCAGGTAAAAGGGCCGGCCGCCCCGTTCCAGCAGAAAATCGAAACGGCTGTGCCCCACCCTTACTTCCGCCCTGGTGATGGTCGCATCCTCCAGACCGGGGATCTTCTTGGCCCTGATCAGCGCTGCGGCAACGGTATTGGATAAGTGGGTGTGGAGGAGCACAGGAATCCCCTCCCGTTCCACCGCCACCGCCATGTAGTCCAGGCGACCCGAACCGCCCGGCGGTTTCGGGACCAGGTAAACGATACGCCCGGGAAGCAGCAGTTCCCATAAGCGGCCCGGGTTCGGCAGATAGGCCTCCAGAACCGCCCCGTCCACGGCGCAATGGATTACAAACCGGTTGGGCCGCTGGAGGAATGTTCCCTTGGTGATATGGGGAAAGAGGGGAACTTCGAGCAGATTGGGCGGGGGGAGGGGTGATCTAGTCGCATTCTTCATCGTCGTTGCGCATAGTAATCAAGCCGCGGAAAAAATCAACTATTATTTCCGCGGGCCGACATATGCACGCAAGCCGTCCGGGTTCAGGATGGTATTCGAAACACCGAACGGCAGCTTCCACGGGGCTGGTTCAAACTTGCAGATTGAACCAAGAGATTAATCCCTTGTTCAGGAAGCAATCCTGAACCAACAAATGCCGCTCATGGACAAGGTACTGACAGCCCCCGTTCTTTGGCGATATGGGAGTTTTTTCGAGACAAGGCATAGGGCAGATAAATTTAGCACTGGCCATTGGCCAAATCATTATTATGGCTTCCTTCCACTTTGGATGAGTGATCCTCCCCGGGATTTCATGGTATGAAAGTGAACGTATTTTTTGATCCAATGGCCGTAGGCCCGTTCGGTATGGATCGAAGTATGATGCAGCCGCCTGAAGTCACGAACTTTGTCCAGTAATTTACGATTATTTGTATTGACATGACTTTTATAATAAGGTTTAATTCCGATGGATTATCCGATACTTGAGGTCTCTACGCCAAGCCAATTCGGGTCAATCAAGGCGAATATATCATCTGGGCAAAATTGCCCGAAAACGTAGTCATTAGTATATTATCAGGGCATATTGACCGGATAATCAATGGTTGGGGGAGAACTGAATGAAAGATACTGTGCTCATTGACAAGAGAATCTATCATCTGGCCAAGGATTACTTGCCAAGTCGGAAGATTATGGGAGTCACGGCAGTTCTTGTCGAGAAATACCTCAACCCGCTGTCGTTGAATCCGAAACCAACGACCAAAGAAGCTATCTATCAAAGGATTTTGGAATCCGCCCAAAATGCTAATATGAAAGCGGGGGTTATCGGTCGGGCTATAGGTGGTGTCGAAAAACTTGCCCCGGTCTTAGAAGGTTTCAATGCAAAAGCCATCCTTGAAAAATACGCTGGCGACTGTGAAGCTGTTCTTGACGACATTGTGGAGGAACTTAAACCAAACGGGGAGGTCCGTCGAACGTCACGGAGTATTTGGCCCCACTACTGTCAAACTATATTCTCTGCTGCGAATTTCATTGAACAGTTCTCGTCGGCTTCGGACTTCTTTGGCTGGGTAGATTTTTTCGACAAGGACGAACGAGCCC
>JAXMLI010000325.1:0-3506 GCA_034368785.1 Smithellaceae bacterium
CGGTGTTGTCCACCGCCAGGATGCCATAAGGATCATCCTTATAGATCAGGGGAACGCTGATGAAGGAATGAACCCCCATCCGCTGGGCGAATTCCCGGCTCTTGGGGGAGAGAGTGTCCTCCAGGGCTCTTATGTCGCTGACTAAAAAAGGTCTCTTCTCCCAGAAAGCCAGGGCAAAGGGGCCTTTTGATTCCGGATTGTCCAGGCTGAATGAGGTGTTTTTCAAAAAATCTTCCTGATGCGGTTCATACCCATACCCGGCGGCGTAATGAAGCCTGGTTTTTTCTCTGTCGGCAAGGAGGATCAGACCCCGGTCGAAGTCGAGGCGCTTTTCCAGGGCCGTCATGTAAAACTTGAGGAGATGGTCAATATCCAGGATGGTGGCGGAGGCCTGGCCGAGTTCACGGATCAGCAGGGATTCGTTGTGGCGGATATTCATCTGGTCGATCAGCAGGTCCGCCGCGCTCCCCTGGTTTTCCAGGTGGGTGGACAGATCCCGGCATCGTAAGGTTTTGGCATAAAGCAAACTTCCCAGGGTCAGGAGAGAGAACGAGAACATATAGCCAAGCAGAAAGGGGAGGCTGAGAACAAAGGCCAGGGGGAGGGAAGAGACCCCTCCCCAGAGGGCCAGGTATCTGCCGATCATCTCCCAGGTCTGGTACGGCTGCCTTTCCCAGGCCACAAGGTAGCAGCAGCAGTCGCCGCCGCGGTGGAGGCATTGGGGGTGATCCACCTGGGCGTATTTTTTGGTAAAGAGCTGGCCTATGGCCTCAAAAATGCCAATCCGGTTCTCACATTGATGGGGCTTCTCTTCCACGCCCGGCCGCTGGGTAACGATAATCTCCACCTTGTTCGGGCTGATTTTATTTACCTTAAAAAAGGCGTGCCTGGTCAGGGTGGCGGCCAATTTTTCCAGCATCCAGTATGTAATCATGGGACTCAGGAAACTTGTCGCGTATTGCCTGATGATGCTGGATCCCTGAGCGGTCGCGCTGTATCTGCCAGCCTCCCGCGCGGAGCTTGGCCCATCCACCTGCATTGCCACCTTCTCGTAAAACCGGTTAATATCCTCCTGGGTGAACCAATGCCCGCCGTCCTCCAGTTGGCAATCAGAAATACCGGCATTGTGCAATATTTCTTCGATGTTCACATGAGGATGCTTATGTCGGAGATACTCCACATAGGTTTTGATCAGAATGCTGTTGTACAGAGGTAGGTCGGTCATATTATCCCAGCTTTAAGCGAAATTTTCGTTCCAAATAGTCGAGAAAAGGTTCCCCATAGGCGGTATTGAGGACCCAGAGTTGATAATTCTTTCCCGCCGGCAGCCCTGCCAGCTCCGCGTACATGGCAGGATAAATCATCACCGGCAACTTGGGCAGGGGATAGCCGGAAGAAAATTCGTCAATCACCCCGGACAGGACATCCCAGGGGAGTTGGTCAGGCTCGAGGACGATGACCTTGACGCAGTTGAGGAGTTCCGACAGGTTGATCCCGGGCTCCGCGTGATCCAGGATCAGGAAGGCGATGGGCTTCCCGCTTTTGCAGAGGGTATGGACCAGGCAGCGCCTGAGCAGGCCGGCTTCCCGGTAATCCGCCTCCAGCGAGGAACTCTTACCGTTCGCCTTACGAAGGGAAAGGGCGTCCAGCAGTAACCCGCCCGAGATGTTATCGTAAAAATGCTCAAGTTTTTTCAGATCCCCGGCGGTTGATTCTCTGACCGTCCAGGGGGGAAGAGCCCCTTCACCTTCCCTTTTGGTAAGGAGCAAGTACGAGAAGAGGTCCTGCGAGCAGGCCCGGAGATCCTTCACATGCTCGGCAAACCCGCCAAAGAGCCGCTTGATGATCCGGTTATGCGGACGATAGTAGGTCATGACATAGTCCATCTTCGCCGAAGGAAGGCGATAAAAGCCATTTAAAAAAATCAAAAGCGCTTTGAGCACAATGAATCCCGTCAACCTGTTCTCCAGCGGACGGGCGGCGTAGTGATGGATCATCCAGGTCCGTTCATAGGCCCTGAGCATCGCGATATGAGCGTAAATGCTGCCGTTCTTCTCATAGGTGAAATGACGGGACAGCTCAAGGTTGTCCTGATAGACCTTGCGGTAGGTTTCCTTGAGCATCTCGCGGCTGCCCTGAAGGAGTTTGTATTTCTCCGGATAGATAAAATCCGTGTCAAACAGAAATTCCCACAGCTCATCCATGTCGAGTTCGGTGGAGACGCAGGCGTGGGAATCCGTGTTAATGCTGATTAGATGGGTCAGGGCGCTGAAGTCGCGAATGTCCATCTCCAGGATCGACAGGCCGAAGATGATCTGGTCGCCCTGTTTACGGCGGAAGATGACCTGGGCCGCGCATTTCATACGGATCATCCCCCCGTAGATAATCTGAACCTGCGGGATGATGAGCCCCGGCAGCAGGGTTTCTTCCTCCGGACTTTCCTGGAGGGAAAAACCTGAGACGGAAATATCGGAGATCTCCCGATGGATCTTTTTTTCCGTCAGGGGATGGATGAACTGGACTACCGGGGGAGGTTTTATTTCCTTGCGGGGGGTGCGGATGTTCCTCGCCGGGAAACGTTTGATCTGCTCCTGCAGGGGAGAGAAGACCAGGTAATCGGCCAGATGATCCTTGCTTTGACGGACCAGCCGGCACTCGCCGGAGAAGACCAGCTTTTTCCGGGCGAAGAGCCTGAGGCTTACATTCTCCTCCGGATTCAGCAAGCGGAGAGGGGAGGAATCCTCCATTTTTACCCGGACCTGGAAACTCCGGGCGCTGAAATCCACCAGGTCGCCCTTCGTCAGGAGGGCGTCCCGGGTGAACTCGGCGCCGACCCCCAGGCTCGAAAACCGCTGGCCCTGCCGCCGGCTCAGATGGTAACCCTCTCCCAGACGAACCGTCAAGGACTGCGCGGTCGCCTCCAGCGGCTCCGCATCGACTATAATTATGGCGTCTCTGAAGGTGACAATCAGGCAGGAGATGGAATAATCATCCAGTTCATGGGATTCGAGCGACCTTTCCCACCGGCAGACAAGCTCTTCCCCCGCGCAGGGAGAGGGATAGGCATTGAGAAGTATCCCCTCTTCATAGGACCTGTGACGCAGGAAAACAAAGAGGGGCTTCCCCTGGAAATGGCAATAATTGATGCACTGGATCAATTTTTCTCTCTTGCAGACCTTAGCCTCGTCCAGGAGGTTATCGGCCGGCCTTTCCTGCCGGGACAGCCAAGGCGGCAGGGGCTCTCCTTTGGGCGTCTTTTCCTGATCCATCAGCAATCTTCCTTGCACACGGCTTGTATGGGTCAATTCTTTATTGAGGATGCGGGACCGCCGGGCGGCTTGGGTCACTTTTGCCGCTTTACCAAAATTGATGACCTCGTAAAAAGTCACGCGGCGATTTTGACGTTGTAGCGCGTATTTTCAATCGCCGATTGGAAAATATGGATGCACCGGCGCCGCAGGCTCCAAAAATGTTCTTTGACAACTCTTATAGTAGAGCAGATGGCC
>JAXMLI010000326.1:0-3600 GCA_034368785.1 Smithellaceae bacterium
AAGAGTTGAGACCTGACCCCCTTTTCCCTTTCCCCGGCCTAAATACTTAACCTGATCGGCGTCGTAGCCCGTTCGCGGAGGAGTTCCCATCCGGTCTTTCTGCCAAGAAGGGGCTCCTGTTTTTTCTTGCTCCAGATTGATTCCGGTCTCGTCTGGACCAGAAATATGTTGTCGGGAAAGGGAATATCTTTGGCGATGCACCACTCAATGTCCTGGGGACAGCCGCAGTATCCCTCCACCTTCTTGGCAATCCTGGCCAGCTCTAATACCTCCTGGTCTGTAAGGCAGGGCGCCGTTACCAGGTCCGGCGGCGTTTCCTGATATTCCATGGCGCCGGTCAGGGGGTTGCAGACATAGGCCCTGGTCTTTGCGGCAATCCTTCTGACCTCAATGTCCAGGACGATCTTGTCCACCAGAAAGCTGTCGGGCGTTACGGAACCGGAAACCACCGCCTCGCCCAATCCCCAGCTTCCCTCTAGGGCAATTTTGGACAGGTCGCCGTTAACCGGGTTCAGGGTGAACATGACGCCGGCGGCCTTGGCATCCACCATGGCCAGAACGGCAACGCCAATCGGGTCATATTCCAGCGGCAGCCCGATCCTGGCCCGGGCGAGAAGGGAACGGGCATTGAAGGTGCTGGACCAGACGCGAACAATATTTCGTATCACCTCCTCCTCGCCACGGACAAAGAGATAGGTTTCATACTGGCCGGGATGGCTTACCGGCCCGGCGGAACGGGTGGCTACAGGATAATCAGGGCAAGCCATTCTCTGGCAGATCTCGCGGTAATACCTGCGAATATCCTCTTCCAGATCGGCAGGCATTTTTTTTGACTCGACAATTTCGCGGATCTCCCCCCCGATCCTTTCAAATTCCATGGCGTCGGCTAAACTGTCGGGATCCGCCCGGAAATTGCGAAGATGGTTTCTCAGGTCTTCCCTTACCCCCGATTCGTTCATGAATCTACTGTAGGCGTCAACGCCCAGGGCAAAACCCGGCGGCACCCGAAAGCCGCCCTTCATCAGTTCCCCCAGGTTCGCGCATTTCTTTCCCACGATGCTGCCGTCGTTGCTGCAGAGTTCTTCCAACCGGTAGATGCATCTATCTTTCATGGTAGATTCTCCTCATGGGCCGCCTTGTTTTTCTCTTCCTGCCCTCGTTTGTTACCCTGCGGGAGGCCGCTACAAGAGAAGCGGCGCCTCCCGCAGAGTACAGTTTATAATCAGCCTCAGGCCCTTTTGATGATTGTTACCAAACCGGTGGAGCCATCGATTTTGATAATGTCGCCTGTTTTGATGACGGAAGAGGCGATGCCCGTGCCTGTTACCGAGGGGAGTCCATATTCCCGGCAGACGATGGCGGCATGGGACGTTATCCCGCCGATATCCGTTACAGTCCCTCTGATCTTGGTGAAGACCGGCGCCCAGGAGGGATTGGTGGAGGGGGCTACCAGGATTTCCCCCGGCTGCAGATGGACAATATCCTCCAGCAGTTTGAGCACCCGTGCAGGGCCTTCGGCAATGCCGGCAGAGGCGGCGGTGCCTTTCAATTCAGTAACCTCGCCGGGTTTGACATCGGTTCCCTTGAGCCACTCATCTACGGTACCGGTATTGATTCCCCAGAGCATGACCGTAAAGGGTTCCACGATCTCCTCGGGCGGGATGCCCAGGGCGGGGACAGGCATCCATTTTTGGGCGGCCTCAAGAATCCTTTTTCGCATGGCCGCCTTCTCCTGCCAATATTTACCCCGCGTGGGCACCCCTTCGCCCAGGGCCCAGGTGGTAGAAATATCCTCAATCAGCATGGGGATTTCAAATCTATTGAAGAGGAATATATCATCTACCTCTTTCACCACGCCGAATTCCTGGAATACCTTGCCAAACTCCCTCACCTTGGCAAACCAGATGGTATGCAGCCAATGCTCCACCCAGAAGAGGTGATCTTCGGCGTACCGGTAAATTGTTCTGACCGTATTGAAGGCATCCTCAAAGGACTTCCGGTCCTCCTCCGACTGAATCAGGGCGCGATACTCGGCCACGATCCTTTCTCTTTCTTCAGAAATTGCCGTCAGGGACCTTTCTATTCTCTCTCCTTTTTCCAGCCTCTCCACATAACCTTTCAGGTAGCTGAAGGGCACATCGAGCTTGGTGATCCAGCTGCCTTCATAATGATACCAGCCGCTGCCGCAGGAAACGTAGAACCAGGGGTTCTTAATCCTTTCGAGTTCTTCCAGCCATACCCGGCCGGCCTCGCTTTGTTTCAGTTTCTCAATCTTTGGGGCCGCCGCGATATCCTCCTTTAAGATAGCGCCTACCGGCGGCTGGGCGACGGCCAGTCTGCTGAGACGGCAGAGTTCCTCTTCCGGACGGAACATGCTCACTTCGGCGCCGGCCACCATCTTGCCGATGGTGCTTTCTTTGATCCCGGGGAACAGTTTTTTTGCCGTACCGTCAAACATCAGGTAGGCCAGGTAGGTCAGGTTAAGGTACTCGAAATGGTACTGCCAGGCCTTGAAAATAAGGTTGATCGAGTTATTGAAGGCCGCTATTAAATCATAGGCCTCGGTGCAGCCGCGCACGGTGGGCATGACCTCATCATCGGGCACGAATTGCCTGAATTCCGGAACCTTGATTCCCTCGAGTTCTCTGCCCAGTTCCTGAAACTTATTGATCCACAGATCCCACAGCCTCCCATAATTCGCAAAGACGAAGGGAACCCGCTTGCCAAAAAGCTCCGCCTTCTGGCCGATCACCTCCGGCGGCGGCGGTTCGACGGCCGTGATGTACAAGTAGCAACCTAAAATCCTCTGGGCGATACCCTGGGCCGGGGGGATGCAAAAGACCCTGGTGGTGTATTGGGAAAGGGCGATCTGCCATGCTTCCTGGAAAATATCATCGAATGGGTAGAGGGGTTCGGGGGCGTGGATCTTATCCTGATACCAGAAATGTCTCTTCTCCCATTCTTCTCTGTCCTTGCTGAACAAACGCTGGGAGGGATACATCTCTTCCCAGCCTTTCAATTCCGCCGGCAGTTCTACCTCTTCCGGATAGCGAAACTTTCTTAGCTCTGCCATAACTTCCCTCCTTTAAGGTTGGCAATGTCGTTAAGATTGTTTTATGATCTTGTCATCGAAGTATGTGTGCTGGCCCTTTCTTCACCTCCCTTCATTCTGGTTGTTACAGAGAGCCGGGATCGACCCGCCATTCCTGAGAGCCTCATCCTGCTGGCAAAGGCGCTAAAAAAGTCCTGAATGCAAAGATGAGTATCCCCAGCAGTTACGTGAAAAACATGGAATGCGGTTTTAAGTCGTCAGTTGATATAAACTGAAGTATAGGAAAAGAGACTTATAAATGCGGCACAATGTGAAAATAGAGGAGGAAAAACAACAGGAAAGCGAGCGCCAATCTCAATCTGAGCGAAGTGCCGGCATGAAAAGGTAGAATCTGAAACCACCAAAAAAAATAGAGCCAAGTCGTTACTGCAAGGGGTTATACTGGAAAGACAGGCACCCCCTGGTGACGGATAGGTATCTCTACAATCGTGATAACGATAAAAGAAGAGAAATAAGCAATTGTCGCAGGGCACGGAGGATAGCAGTTA
>JAXMLI010000327.1:0-3578 GCA_034368785.1 Smithellaceae bacterium
GATATGGTAGAAATGCGTAAGGCTTTTTAAAATATTCCCGCCAGGGGGGTGGAGCAGGAGGGGCATTTCCCCTGGTCAAGATTAATTCGGACCAGGGTGAAACCGGCGCGGTCAATAAGCAGAAAGCCGCAATGGGCGCAGCAGGTGTCCTCGCCGGGATCGCCGGGCAGGTTTCCGCTGTAAACATGCCAGAGCCCTGCCTCCCGGCCGATTTCCCCGGCCCGGCGGATAGCAGCAACCGACGTGGGAGAACGATCCAGCAGTTTGTAGCGGGGATGGAAGCGGCTTATGTGCCAGGGTGTTTCCTCTCCGAGGGAACGGATGAACCCGGCCATCTCGCCAAGTTCCTCAATGCCGTCGTTTTCACCGGGAATGAGCAGGGTGGTAACCTCTACCCAGACCCCCATCTCCTTCATCTTCCGGAGACTCTCAAGCACCGGGGTCAGGCGGGCGCCGCAGCGAACCCGGTAGAATTCATCACGGAAGCTTTTCAGGTCGACGTTTGCCGCGTCGAGAAGCCCGCCCAGATCGTCCAGGGCCTCGGCGGTCATGTATCCGTTAGTCACGAAGACATTGAGAAGTCCTCCGCGATGGGCCAGCTCGGCCGTATCCCGGGCATATTCGTAGAAGACCGTGGGCTCGGTGTAGGTATAGGAGATGCTTTTCGCGCCGGAGCGCAGGGCCCGCTCGACTATCGCCGCCGGTGATGCCTCCCGGCCGCAAATGACTCCCTCCGTCGCGGGCAGCTGTGATATTTCGTGGTTTTGGCAGAAATCGCAGCGGAAATTACACCCGGCCGTGGCGATGGAATAGGAAAATGATCCGGGCTTTACATGGAAGAGGGGTTTCTTTTCAATCGGATCAATGTTCAGGGCGACTGCCCGGCCATAAACAAGGCTTACCAGGGTTCCCTCCCGGTTTTCCCGGACGGCGCAGATGCCGCGCCCGGCGGGGGGAATCAGACACCCGTGGCCGCAGAGACGGCAGCGAATCTTCCCATCCTCACGCCTTTCCCAGAGCCTGGCCCGGTGGGTCATTCCCGTTCCCTCACCAGCCCCTGGGCCGGCTTCCTTCCCTTCTCCTTGAACTGTAGATGGTCTGTGGCGATTACGTCCTGCATGGTTCGGTAACGATAGGACACCCCGCAGGAGAGGCCAAGGAAGGCGCCGAAGGGGTTCTTCATCAGGGGGATATGCTCCTCAATCGCCGTCATATTCTTGCCCAGGCCGTAGGGGAAAAATATGTGGCTGCCCCAGCTGATGTTAACTGAACCGAGTCGCCTGTTCACAAGGGAGAGCAATTCCCCAACGTAAAATGAGCGGGCCTGGCGGTGGAGAACCGGGGGAAAGAGGGATGGACTGTTCCCCAGCGCGAAAAAAGGGGCAAATCGATTCATCGCCCCGATAAACAAACGGTCCCGGCATACCCTGACTGCCTCATCGATTACCCGTCGGGGCTCACGCGCAAATTCAAGGGTGGCCAGGAGGACCACCAGATCGAATTCGTTATCGGAAAAGGGGAGATCCTCCGCCGGTCCAACCCGGCACTCCAGACGCTGTCCCATTTTCCTCTCTGCCGCTTCCATCAGCGACGGGGCGGGAACAAGGGCGGTCATAGAACAGCCGGGATTGATAAAGGGCACCAGGGACTCGCCGGTAGTCACCCCCACGAAAAGGAGACTTTCGTAGCCCCCGGGCGGGATGAGCCGGCGGATCAGCTGTTCCTGCCGGCTGGCCGCGTATTTCCCCTGGTCTGTGGAATATCTGCCGGCAATTTCCCCGGCAATGGTCTCATTGAAAATCATCCGCCCTCTTTGACGACTTCGTAAAAAGTCCGGATGCTCTAGTTGCGCTGCATCCCTCCCCCGCCTTCGCGGGGGCAGGCTTGCGGCGTGTTCCGGGGACAGGTTCCGATCCCTTCGGGCTTCCGGAACAAGCCCCTCCCCCGACGCCTCATTCCTCAGGATTTGCGCGCCTTGCCTGCGGCCCTTTTACGAAGCCGTCCCAAATCCAAGGCTTTTGCGACTTTTTACGAGTTCATCATTTAAGACGTAAGGCAAAAGGTTCGGGGCCATACGCCCTAAGCCTTCAGCCATAAAAAAAGGAGTGTTTGCATCATGGCGATAAAATTGACTGATATTGTGGTAATCGGCGCGGCCAGGACCCCGATGGGTCGTTTTGGCGGCACCTTGAAGGATGTGCCCGTTCATGACCTGGGCGCCGCGGCCATCAAAGAGGCCCTGCGCAGGGCGGGCGTGACCGGAGAAGAGGTTTCGGAGTTGATCTACGGCAACTGCCGCCAGGCGGGAAACGGTCCCAATCCCTCCCGTACCGCCTCCGTCCGGGCCGGAATCCCCCTCCACATTTCGACCAATACGATAAACATGGCCTGTCCTTCGGGGATGAAGGCGGTCCACCTGGCCACAGAGGCCCTGCGGCTCGGGGAGAGCGAGATTGTGGTGGCCGGCGGCATGGATTCCATGAGCACCATCCCCTATCTCCTCAAGGGCGTCCGCTGGGAGGGATTCCGGATGGGTCCCAAAACCCTCGAGGACGGCTGGAGTGATTCTATTGACCCCCTGACCGGCCAAGGCATGGGGGAGACGGCGGAAAACCTGGTGGAAAAATACGGACTGAAACGAGAGGATCTCGATCAGATCGCCGTGGAGAGCCACCAAAAGGCGGCGGCGGCCCAGGAGCAGGGACTTTTCGACGAGGAAATCACGCCCCTGGAGGTGGTTCCGAAGGGGAAGAAGGACAAGGCCTTCAGCTTTTCCAGGGATGAGACGATCCGCTACGATGCCGACCTGGCGGCCATGGGTAAGCTGTCCCCGTCCTTTCGCAAGGGAGGTTGTGTCACCGCCGGGAATTCCTGCGGCTTGAGCGACGGAGCCTGCGCCGTCGTGCTGACCACCAGAGAGAAGGCCCGCGCCCTGGGGGCCAAACCGCTCTTTTCCTTTGTCAGTTTCGCCCAGGGAGCGGTAGCGCCGGAGACCATGGGTGAAGGACCCGGAGTGACAATCCCCCTCGCCCTCGCCAGGGCCGGGATGGGTCTGGCCGAGATGGATCTCCTCGAGGTGAATGAGGCCTTTGCCGCCCAGATCCTGACCAACGAGCTGACCCTCAAGTGGGACCGGGAGAGGCTGAATGTCCATGGCGGCGCTATTGCCCTGGGGCATCCCACGGGGATCAGCGGCTGCCGGATTCTCATCACGGGTTATTATGCCCTCAAGGCCCGCAACAAGGAATACCTCTGCGCGGCCATCTGCGGCGGCGGCGGGGTTACTACGGCCATGGTAATCAGGCGGGAGAATTAGGAGAGCGTTCAAA
This sequence comes from Smithellaceae bacterium, assembly GCA_034368785.1. GTDB lineage: Bacteria > Desulfobacterota > Syntrophia > Syntrophales > CAMTWB01 > CAMTWB01. The sequence continues at coordinate 3,330 of JAXMLI010000327.1, forward strand.
AAAGTGTACAACAAAAAATTGGATTAGCCACAAAGAGGGATTTATCTTCTTAAAACAATGAATGGGAAATTTTCAGCAATGTCCAGCTTTTTGCATCATCCACAAATACTCTTTTTGGTCAGGGTTTGGTGCCTCCCCCTTCAAGGGGGAGGTTAGGAGGGGGCTGGGGTTTTAATTGCGGAGCGGTCATATGACCCCATCCCCACCCCGACCCTCCCCTTGAAGGGGAGGGAGATTGGGGCGATGGCC
>JAXMLI010000328.1:0-13283 GCA_034368785.1 Smithellaceae bacterium
TTTCTTCTCTTTCTGCTTTCTCTTTGGTTTTCCAAAAACCTCTTCGGGACAAATCGCGAAGAAGGGTTTCATCAGGACCAAACTTTCCCCCTATTTCACCTCCCTGGCGGGTGAAGAGATTCAATGTGAACTCTGCCCCGCAAGGTGTCGCGTGGCCAAAGGGAAAAGGGGCCTTTGCCGGGTGCGTGAGAATCGAGGGGGGAAATATTACAGCCTGGTCTATGGCAATCCCTGCGCGGTCCATTTAGATCCTATTGAAAAAAAGCCCTTCTTCCATGTCCTTCCTGCCTCGGGGTCTCTTTCGATTGCGACGGTTGGATGTAATTTCCACTGTAAGTTTTGTCAGAATTGGGAGACCTCCCAGGTCTCGCCGGAGGAGGCGTTCAACCTGGATTTCCCTCCGGAGCTCGTGATTAAGAAAGCAAAGGAGATGAAGGCCCGCTCTATTGCCTATACTTATGTGGAGCCCACCGTCTTTTATGAGTATATGGAGGATACGGGCAAACTGGCCCGCAAGGCGGGACTGCTCAATGTGTGCCATTCCAATGGATTCATCAATCCGGGGCCGCTTATAAACCTCTGTAAAATTATTGACGCGGCCAATATCGATCTCAAGGGTTTTACGGAAGATTTTTATCAGGAAATGTGCGGCGGAGCTTTAGCGCCCGTGCTTGAGTCCTTGAAGATCCTGAAACGGGAAAAGGTCCACCTGGAGATCACCAACCTCGTGATACCCACAAAGAATGACGAGATGGCAGGGGTAAAAGAGATGTGCCTCTGGATAAAGAACGAGCTGGGTTCAGATACGCCTGTCCATTTTTCGCGGTTCTATCCCCTGTATAGGCTCAAGGGCCTACCCCCCACCCCCGTTTCCACCCTGGACAAGGTCCGGGCGGCGGCCCTTTCTGCCGGCCTGGAATATGTCTATATCGGGAACATCCCCGGTCACGTCGGGGAAAACACCTTTTGTCCCCGGTGCGGGCATCTTATCATTAAACGGACAGGATTTATGGTGGGCGAGGTTCGGGTAAAAAAGGGCAAATGCGGCAATTGTGGGAACCCTATACCGGGTATCTGGGAGTGATTCTCAATCTGATGATTATCTAATAACCCCCCATCCCCACCCCGACCCTCCCCTTGAAGGGGAGGGAGCTTGGGGCTTTAGGGCTCCCCTTCATGGGGAGGGAGGCTGGAGTTTTAGGGCTCCCCTTGAAGGGGAGGGGGTAGGCCCTGCAAAGCATTGGCCTTCTCATGCCTCTCTCAAGATCTGCGGTACAAATTCCTCATGTTTATCGATTGCCGGTCCAGGTTGGTCAGGCCGTACTTCTCCGCCCATTCCATGGCCTCCAGGAACTCCACCACCGTAATCCCCCGCGCGATCTCCGGATATTCAAAGGCTTTGTACTCCACGCGGTATTGCGCCATGATATTCACATAGGTTGATTTGGGAAGGTTTTCCGCCACCCAGCGGACGAATTTCTCCGTCCCGGCCACGCGGTTGGGCATGACCAGATGCCGGATTACCAAGCCGCGCAGGGCAATCCCCCGTTTGTCCAACTGAAGTTCGCCCACCTGGCGGTTCATGTCGATGATCGCCTTCTTGGCCATTTCAGGATAGTCCGCCGCCCCGGCGGAATACTTCTGTGCCTTATCGGCATCCATGTATTTCATGTCCGGCTTGTAAATATCTACGATGCCGTCCAATATCCGTAAGGTTTCCAGGCGTTCGTAGCCACTCGTGTTGTAAAACAGGGGAACGCGAAGGCCTTTTGTCAGGGCGATGCGGGTCGCGTTAAGAATCGCGGGAACTACATGGGTGGGGGTGACCAGATTTATGTTATGGCAGCCGATCTTCTGGAGCTGGAGCATGAGCGCGGCGAGTTCCTCATCGCTGTGTTCCTCTCCCCTTCCCTCATGGGCGATAGGCCAGTTCTGACAGAAGACGCAGCGCAGATTGCAGTTGGAGAAGAAGATGGTCCCGGAACCGTTGTTGCCCACAATGGGCCGCTCCTCGCCAAAATGGGGCTGGGCGCTGTAAATAACCGTCTTGAGAGGCGCGCGACAGAACCCTCTTTCACCTTTTATTCGATTCACCCCGCACATCCTGGGGCAGAGCTGACAATGCTCCAATATGGCGCAAGCCTGCCGGACCCGTTGGGCCAGCCTGCCTTCTTCCTCCAGCCGCAGATAGGCCGGCCGCCATTGTTCCGCTTTCTTTGGTTTGGCATCCAGGGGGACAGGAGAGAGAAACAAGGTGCCCCCCGCATACATGGCGCTTTTGATGAAATTCCGGCGGGTGATGTTCATGGGTGGATCCTCCACGCAAGACACTGGAATTGAATTCTATCACGTTAGATCGTTCAATTCAAAAAAATCTGCCTATCCCTTCCGGCTGATCAAAAGGGTTCCGCGCCCTTTGGTTGTATGAGCCGATCCACTTCCCGAACCACTTTACAAAAGTGCAATATCCTGTTAATCCTCGTAATCATGAGAGTAATATCCCTGAAAGCCTCCCTGCTCGTTATGGGACTAAGCGGCATCATCGCCCAGATTGTGCTGCTGAGAGAACTCCTTGTCTCTTTTTTCGGCAATGAACTCACGATCGGGATTATTCTCGCCAACTGGCTGATCCTCGAGGCCATCGGCTCCTTCTTCCTCGGCAAGTCCGTGGAGAAGACGAAAAGGAAAATAGAAATATATGTCCTGCTCCAGCTTATCTTCTCTGCCGCCTTCCCGCTCGCGATCTACCTGGCGCGAATTTTTAAAAACGTCCTTCTTGTCACCCCTGGCGAGGGACTCGGCCTTGCCCCTGTTTTTTACGTCTCCCTCCTCATCCTCTCACCCGTAAGCCTTTGCCACGGCGCCCTTTTTACCTACGGCTGTAAGCTTTACGGCCAATTCCATCAGGAAGACGCCTCCGCCATCGGTCGAGTCTATGTCCTCGAGACCCTTGGCGCGATTATCGGCGGCCTCCTGATCACCTTCCTCCTGATTGAATATTTCAACTCATTTGAGATCGCGTTCGTGATCTCCCTCTTAAATACCCTCATTTCCCTGTTCCTGCTCTGGCCCGGGCAGAGGGCGCCCTTAATTCATCCGCAAAATATCCTCTCGGGCCTATCCCTCTTTCTTACTCTTTTTTTCTTCTATCTGCTCCTTACCCCCCACGCGCAAAACATTCATTCGCTGTCGATAAAAACCCAATGGAAAGGGCTCGATGTCATCCACTATGAGAACTCTATCTATGGCAATATCGTCATCACGCAAAGCGGCGAGCAGATTACCTTTTTTACCGATGGCATACCCGCGATAACCACCCCATTCCCGGATATTGTCTCGCTAGAGGACCTTGTTCACTTCTCCATGCTTTTGCATGAAGGGCCAAAATCAGTTTTGGTCCTGAGCGGCGGGGCGGGGGGAATGATCAACGAGATTTTGAAATACCCCGTGAAGGAGGTGAACTATGTTGAACTCGATCCCCTCCTCCTGAAACTGGTCCGACAATTTCCCACCCCCATCACCGAGGCTGAACTGACGGACAGGCGGGTAAAAATCCATTACACGGATAGCAGGCTCTTCGTCAAAAGGACCAGCGAGCGATTCGATCTTATCTTCCTGGGACTTTCCTCACCCCAGGAATTACAAACGAACAGATTATTCTCCGCGGAATTTTTTTCTGCCGCTAAAGAAAAAATGAATCCCAGGGGAATCATGGTCCTGTCCCTGCCCGGGTCACTCACCTACCTCAGCCCGGAATTGAGGGATTTAAATGGCGCTATCTTAGATACACTTCACAGCGTTTACGGGCATGTAAAGATCATCCCCGGCGAGGCCAATCTCTATTTGGCTTCGGACCATGAACAATTGGTTAAGACAAGCCCGGCGGAAATGACCAGGCGACTCGCGGAGCGCAAGGTTCAGTCGCACCTTTTCAGCAAGGTCTATCTCGAATACCGCCTCGGGGAAAGATGGCTCAGATGGTTTCTGCAGGGGATGGAAGGAAGAAGGCCGCATATCAATTCCGATTTCCAGCCCTGGGGCGTCTTTTTCAGCCTCTCTTACTGGAGCGCCCTTTTCTCGCCCTATTTGACGGGGATGTTCAGGTGGTTTGCGGGAATGAGCCTCAATCTCTATCTTGTCCTGACCATTATCCTGACCCTTTGTCTTGCGGCGATTATTATCAGAAAACCTCACGTCGCCATCTATTCCGTCCCTTATGCCATATTCACGTCCGGTTTCGTCAATATGATCCTTGATCTGGCCATCATCTTCACCTTCCAAACCCTTTACGGCTATCTCTACTACCAGATCGGCCTTCTGCTAACCATCTTCCTGGCGGGCGTGGCGCTGGGCAGCCATTACATGACTCGGCGACTCCATGAAATCAAGAGCGATTCCCGTCTCTTTATCATTACGGAAATCAGCGTCATCATTTTTGCCCTGGCTCTTCCCTACGTCTTTTTGATTCCTGCCGGTCAGCTTCATAGGCCGGCCGTTTACGTTCTCCTCTACGGGGCCTTTTTAACCGTTTCTTTTCTTTGCGGTGCCTTGATCGGCCTTCAGTTTCCCCTCGCCGCCAAAATATATTTAAATGCCCCCTCACAAAGGAAAGGTTTCGGTCAAACAGCGGGGCTGATATATGGTGCTGATCTCATGGGAGGATTCTTTGGCGGACTGCTGGGCGGCGTTCTTATCCTCCCTGTGCTGGGGCTGAAGGATGCCTGCCTGTTTACGGCAATCATCAAAATCAGCAGTGTTCTCCTTTTTCTTCTCTTCACAAGAATCCAAAGATAATATATAAATCGCTAATTCAATAAAAAGGTCAGCAGCGGGGAGAATGTCATGAAGAGTCTCGGCATTTGCGTAGGCGCCTCCACCTTGTCAGCGGTAGGTATTGAGGACACCGAAGCAGGCGGGCGGGCGATTAAAACCCTGGTGGTAAAACCGCATCATGGAAATCCCCGCCAGGCTCTGGGTGAAACATTCAAAGAAGCCAACCTGGAAACGTACGACCGGATCGTCGTAACCGGCAGGCGATTCAGGCATTCCCTCAACCTTACCACCATCCCCGAGGTAGAGGCCGTGGAGAAGGCCTATGGCAGCCTCAATGGCGGACAAGGTCATTTCAACGCGGTAATCAGCGCCGGCGGCGAGAGTTTTCTTGTCTATCTTCTGGGGAAAGATGGCCGGATATCGTCGGTACAGACGGGCAACAAGTGCGCTTCGGGCACAGGGGAGTTTTTCGTCCAGCAGCTGCGCAGGATCAATCTTTCCCTCGAAGATTCATTCGTCCTGGCCAGGGGCGAGAAACCATACAAGGTATCCGGCCGCTGCAGCGTCTTTTGTAAAAGCGACTGCACCCACGCGACAAACAAAGGGGTGCCAAAGGGAAGGATAGCCGCCGGCCTATCGGAAATGATGGCCGGCAAGATTCTGGAGATACTCAAGCAGGTGCCGCGCCGGAACCTCGTGCTTATCGGCGGGGCCGCGCAAAACCCCATCATGATTGATTTCCTGGGTAAAGAGATCGAAGGGCTCCTGGTCCCGCCGGAGGCCCCATATTTTGAGGCCTATGGCGCGGCCCTCTGGGGGTTGGACAATGAAACCCTGGCCCCGCCCGGCGATGCCATGCTTTTCAAGGGCGCCGAAAGCTCCTTTTCCTCCCTGCCGAAACTGGCGGATTCGCTCCACCTGGTGGATTTCAAATCCGCCCCGCGGGGCAACGCGGAGGCAGGGGATCACTGTGTCCTGGGCCTTGACGTCGGATCTACCACCACCAAGGCGGTCATGTTGCGTCTGGCCGATGACAAGATCCTAGCCTCGGTCTATTTGCGAACGAACGGTAATCCGGTAGGGGCGGCCCGTGAGTGCTACGCCCGTTTGGCCGAAGAGCTTGGCCCCCTCGCCGGCAGCCTGATCATCAAGGCTATCGGGGTTACCGGGTCGGGCAGGCAGATCGCCGGTCTCCATGCCATGACGGGAGGGATCATCAATGAGATAATCGCCCATGCCGCCGGGGCGCTCTTTTTCGATCCCGAGGTGGACACCATCTTTGAGATCGGCGGACAGGACGCCAAATACACCTTTATCAGATGGGGCGTCCCCTCGGACTACGCGATGAACGATGCGTGCAGCGCCGGGACCGGGTCATTTCTCGAAGAGGCGGCCAGGGAAACAATGGGCCTGGAAATGGAGAAGATTGGCGATATCGCCCTCGAGGGGGCGCGTCCGCCCAATTTCAGCGATCAGTGCGCCGCGTTTATCAGCTCGGATATCAAGACGGCCTTTCATGAGGGTCATTCCCGGGAAGACGTCGTCGCCGGGCTGGTTTACTCCATCTGTCAGAATTACAACAACCGGGTCAAGGGCAACCGGGAGGTGGGGAATAATATCTTCATGCAGGGGGGGGTCTGCTATAACCGGGCCGTTCCCCTGGCGATGGCCGCGTTAACGGGGAAGAGGATCGTCGTCCCCCCCGACCCTGGTCTGATCGGCGCCTTCGGGGTGGCCCTGGAGATCAAAAGGCAGATGGCGAGCGGACTGCTTGCGGAAGGGAACTATTCCCTGGGCGACTTGCGGGACCGGGAGATAGGATACGATAAATCCTTTATCTGCCCGGGGGGGAAGGAGAAATGCGACCGGAAATGTGAAATTAACCGGATCAGGATAGAGGGTAAGATATACCCCTTCGGCGGGGCCTGCAACCGCTGGTACAATGAACGGTTCAATATCCATGTGGAGGCCGACCGACTCAACCTGGTGCGGAGGCATGAGGAACTGACCTTCGGCCCTTCGTCAAGCCCGCCGGCCCAGATATCCGATAGTCGGGAAAAGTTCACCATCGGCCTGAACAAATCCTTCTTTATCAATTCGCACTATCCCCTTTTCCTGCATTTCTTTGAAGGGCTTGGTTTCCGGGTCATTCTCTCCACTCAGGCGGTCCAGGCCGGCATCGACCTGAAAAGATCCGCCTTCTGTTATCCCGCCGAGCTGGCCCATGGTTTTTTTCTGGATCTGCTGGCGAAGAAGCCGGATTATATCATGATCCCCCATATAAAGGGCACCTACGTGGAAAGGGGGGCGAAGGACAACACCACCTGCCCCATTTCGCAGGGAGAACCCTATTACCTGGCATCCGCATTTGGAGATCATCCGTTACTCCGGGGGCATATTGACGGTGGACGATACCTGCAGCCCGTGCTGGATTTATCCCGAGGAAGGGCGGTCGCCGAGGCGGGCTTTTTGGAACTGGGACGCAAATTAGGGGCCGGCGCCGGAGCGGCAAGGGCGGCCTTCAGAAAGGCCTGGGAGGCAGCGGAACAGCTCAGGAAAGAGCGCGAGCGGATCGGGAGGGAATTCCTCGCCCGCCTGGAGGGGGAACCGGGTCGCCACGCCGTGGTCATTTTTGGCCGGTCCTATAACGCCTTTGTCGCGGAGGCGAATATGGGGATTCCGCAAAAGATTGCGAGCCGGGGCATTGAAACGATCCCCTTTGATTTTCTGCCCCTGGCCGGGGAAGAGGCCCCGGAATCCATGTACTGGGCGTCGGGACAGCAGATCCTGAAGGGGGCCGCGCTCGTTGCCCGTCATCCCCAGCTTTTCCCCTGCTATATCTCCAATTTTTCCTGCGGACCTGATTCCTTCCTCGGAGGATACTTCCGCGAGCGGATGGGGCGCAAGCCCTTCCTGCTCCTGGAGCTTGACAGCCATGTGGCCGACGCGGGCCTGGAAACCAGGATTGAGGCCTTTTTGGATATAATAAGAAATTATCGCCGGATTGCCGAGGATAGATCCCTTCCACCGCTCCGCGCGCGGCTGGGCAAGGCCTGTTATGACCAGCAAAAGATGCGGGTAATCGATTCCCGGGGGCAACCCTATCCCCTTGAAGACCCCAGGGTTCACATGATTATCCCGTCCATGGGGGCGGGGACAAACGAGGCGGCGGCGGCGGTGTTCAGAGGGCTGGGGATCAGGGCCAGCGCCTTGCCGCCGGCCGATGAAGAGGTGCTCAAACTCGGACGGGGCAACTCCAGTTGCAAGGAATGCCTGCCCCTTCAGCTGACCCTGGGGAGTTTGATCAATTATCTCAATAAAAGAACCGAAAAAGAGGAACTCCTCGTTTATTTCATGCCCACGGCCGCCGGTCCCTGCCGGTTTGGTCAATATTCCACCTTTATCTCTTCCTACATTGAAAGGATGGGGATTGACGATGTTGTCCTCTTTTCCCTGCCGGCGGAAACCAGCTATGACGGCGGATTCGGCGATAAGGTGATCCTGAGGTTGTGGGCAGGGCTATTGTTGGCCCAGATGATGCAAGATATTCATTCTCATTTCCTGGTTAACGCCCTTGATCCCACCAGGGCCAAGGCAGAGTTGGATAAACAATGGCAGCGACTGATAAAGGTCCTGGCGGGGACCCCCGGCTACTACGAGATAAAACGGGCCTTGCGCGCGGTGAAAGAAGAACTTGTCAGTGTGCCCGTTCGCCGGTCCCTGGAAGAGTCGCCGGCGGTCCTCCTGACCGGAGAGATCTTTGTCAGGCATGATGGACTGGCCAGGCAGTATCTGGTGGAGAAACTGGCCGCGGCAGGTTTCGTAACCAGGGTAGCCAGCATCGGGGAGTGGATCTATTATACCGACTGGCTGATCCAGCAGGGGATCAACTCCCGGCTGCCGGGATTGAAGGCCAGGGCGAGACTGTTCCTGCGGAATCTTGTCATGAAGTCCTACGAAAGAGGATTGAAAGGGGTAATGGAACAAAATGGCCCCTTGCCGCGCCAGCGGGAGGATGTAGATCAAGTGATTAGAAACGCGAGACATCTTATCAACCCTCAGCTTTCCGGCGAGGCGATCCTGACCATCGGCAGCGCCTTCACGGAGGTTCCCCGGCATTACTCAGGCGTGATCGCCATCGGCCCCTTTGGGTGCATGCCCAACCAGATCTCCGAGGCGATCCTGTCCCGGGAGATGGGCCAAGGTTGGCAGGAGGCGCCTTGGGCGAAAAAAGGGCTGGAGCGCTATTCCTGCCAGGAGGAGCTGCCTTTTCTCGCGATTGAAAGCGATGGCAATCCCTTTCCCCAGATTATTAACGCGAGGCTTGAGGTGTTCATGATGCAGGCCCGGCGTCTTCATGCGATGAGAACGAATTCACATGAGTAGTTACAAGGACAGTTACTTTACCGCCGAAACGATTGAGAAGAAGACCGGCGATTTTCTTGGGGAGATAAGTCATCTCACCAGGGGGCGCGGGGTGACGTGGGGAGGGGAGCGCATTGCCCTTTTGGTCCTCGACATGCAGCAATTCTTCTTCTCTCCCCTGTCTCATGCCTTCATCCCCGCTGCTGCGGCGATTGTGCCGGGTGTAAAGGAACTCATCCGGGCCTTCAGAGGAAGAGGCCTGCCGGTGATTTTCACCCGTCACATAAATTCCCCTCAAAATAGCGGGTCAATGGGGCGCTGGTGGCGGGATATTATCCAGCCCCGGAGCCCACTGGCGGATTTGATTGGAGAACTGGATCCAAATGACGGATTGCTGATGGAAAAGAGTCAGTATGACGCCTTTTATCAAACAGATATTGAAGAGGTTCTGCGAAAATTCTGGGCGCGAGAGACCTCCGAAGAGAATCTAGCAGAGGCGCCCATCCAACTGGTCATCTGCGGCGTCATGACTCATCTGTGTTGCGAAACCACCGCCAGGTCCGCCTTTGTGCGGGGGTTCGAGGTCCTGTTCGTTGTTGACGGCACTGCCACCTATAACGAGGATTTCCATCGGGCCTCCCTTCTTAACCTGTCTCATGGCTTTGCCTTTCTCGTAACGGTGAAAGAGATTCTGGCCAATCTTGACGACCTCGTAAAAAGTCCGGATGCTGCGTTGCGCTGCATCCCTCGTCACTGCGGCGTCTTCCGGGGACACGTTCCGATCCCTTTGGGCTTCCGGAACATGTCCCCGACGCCTCATTCCTCAGGATTTGCGCGCCTTGCCTGCGGCCTTTTTACGAAGCCGTCCCGAAACATAGTTTTTCTGAATTTTTTACAAGGCCGACAGTCTCCCATGCAGATGAAAATCACGGATGTAACCATCATCGGCGCCGGTCCCGCAGGCCTGGCCACGGCCATCCAGCTTGTCCGTTTCGGCCTTCAGCCCCTTCTGCTGGAACAAGCCGTGCCGGGCGGACTACTCAGGAACGCGAATCTGGTGGAGAATTATCCGGGGTTTCCGGCGGGTATCACCGGCCCGAGGCTGATAGGACGATTTACCGCGCACCTTGAACAGGTAGGCGGCAGGGTAACCCGGGAAATGGCGAAAACCCTGGACCACGACGGAGAAACCTTCCTGATCAAAACAGATAAAAACACCTACCCGAGCAGGATCGTCGTGATTGCCTCGGGAACGAAGCCCCGTCTCCCCGCCGCGCTGGAAATCAGCGCCGACATCTCCGAGCGGGTCTTTTGCGAAATCCACCAGCTGGCAGGGGTGGCGGATCAGGATATCGTCATCGTCGGCGCCGGGGATGCCGCCTTTGACTATGCCTTGAATCTTGGCCGTAGAAACCAGGTAACAATCTTCAATCGCGATTCCCTGATGAAATGTCTGCCCCTTCTTGCGGAAAGGGTTGCAGAAAATGAAAGGATCAAATATAAGCCCAATGCGTGTGTCACGAGGGTGGCCGGCGGTCGCGCGGGCGGGCTGATGCTTGAACTTGACCATCAGGGCGAACGAACCGAAGTCCGGACGGATTACCTCGTTTTTGCGATCGGCCGGGAACCGGATATCGATTACCTGTCCGCCAGGATACGGGCGAATGCCGATTCGCTTGAGGAGCAGGGACTCTTGTATTGGGCGGGCGACGTGAAAAATGGCATCTTCCGGCAGACGGCGATCGCCGTCGGCGACGGGATCCGGACTGCGATGATGATCTGGGAACTTGTGAGGGATCCGAAGGATGGAACTGATCGGCTATACGGGCAGGGATGAAGTGGCGATGGTCTATCTTGCCGAACTTGGGGAGGGACGGCTGATCGAGTTTGTCGAGTCTGTTCAGCCGCCTCTAACCAGGGAGAAAAAATGGGTCCTGATGGTGTCAACCCTGTTTGGCTGTCCCGTCCAGTGCCTGATGTGCGACGCGGGCAGTTTCTACCGCGGGAAGCTGACCGCGGAAGAGATGCTGGCCCAGATCGACTTTCTCGTAGATAAACGATTTCCCGGAAGGGTGATACCATCAGACAATTTCAAGATCCAGTTTGCCCGCATGGGAGAGCCGGCGCTGAACCCCGCCGTCCTGGATGTTCTCAAGGTCCTTCCTGACCGCTACCTCGCCCCCGGGCTTATGCCGTCGTTTTCCACGATTGCGCCCGCCGGCCGAGAAGACTTTTTTGAGGAATTGACCCGGATAAAGGACAGCCTCTACGGGGCCGGGCGATTTCAGTTTCAGTTTTCTGTCCATACCACCGATGAGACTCTCCGAGATCGACTGATTCCCGCGAAAAAATGGAATTTCCAGGAGATGGCCAAGTTCGGCGAACGGTTTTTCCAGGTCGGGGACAGGAAGATCACCCTCAATTTCTCCCTGGCGCAGGATATGCCGGTGGACCCGGCGCTGCTCTTGAGATTCTTCGACCCGGAAAGATATCTGATCAAGATTACCCCCCTAAACCCAACATACAAGGCCAGCCATAGCGGCTTGACTTCCTATATCGACCCCTTAGATCAAGACCGGGAGTATCGCGTGGTCAGGGAGCTTCAGGAGGCCCATTACCAGGTGATAGTCAGTGTAGGCGAAAGGGAGGAAAACAGAATCGGCAGCAACTGCGGCCAGTATGTGATGACCCATCTCCGGGAAAAGGAGAAAATTGCCGAAGGATACCACTTTGACGTGGTGACTGAGCAGGGTGAGAGATTGAGGCGTAACGCGTAAGGCGATCGGACTAAAAGGCTAAAGGATGTTTTGTGAGAAAATAATAACACCCCGCTCCGCGATCATACACCCTGGCCGTTCATGGCGGGCCTTTGTCATGCGCCATCGACTGACCCAGATCACGCTGGCGCTGTTTTCTATCTTCTTCGTTTCATCGGCAAACGCGGCGGAGATTAAACAGGGCGATAAACTTGATCTTAAGATATGCGTGGAGATCGCCCTCCGGCGGCATCCCGGCATTGCCGGCGCGGCCCACGGCCTGAAGGTCCAGGAGGCCGTGGTCAGGCAGACCAGGTCGGCCTACTGGCCCCAGGTAAATCTTTCCACCAGCGCGGGGAAGAGAGGTACGGATGCCTCTTCTATTGGACGCCCGTCAGGCGCCAATGATGAATATACAAACACGCTCGCCCTCAACCAGACCATCTACGATTTTGACCGGACGAACAAGAAGGTAGAGATCCAGGACCTGGGTCTGATGACCTTGCAGGCGGAACTGCAGAATACGGAAAACCAGGTGGCCTATAATGTAAAACAGGCCTACTGGGGCGAACTCCTGGCGTTTCGGAAAAACATTATTCAGGCCGAGACGGTGGGGTTGTTTCAAAAGCACCTTGATCAGGCCCTGGCCTTTCATCTATACGGGATAAGGCCTAAATTCGACGTCACCAAGGCAGAGGTGGATTTAAGCAATGCCATGCTCGAGATGGTCAAGGCGGATAATGCCCTGCGTCTGGCGCGGGCGCTTCTGAACAATTCCATGGGTCTTCCCGAGGTACAGGCATACGAGTTGATTGACAGTCTATCCTTTGAAAAACTCCAGATGGCGCCGGAGGCGGCTCTGGAGAAGGCCTTCAAGAACAGGCCGGATTTGCAAACGCTCCTGATAAAAAAGGCCGCTGGCGAAAAATCGCTGGAATTGGCTAAACGAGGTCACTACCCGCAGATATCCGCCAGCGCCAACTATTCCCTGACCGGCGACAAGTATCCCCTCGATAAGAGCTGGTATGCGGGGGGAACGTTATCTCTCCCCATATTCAGCGGTTTCCTGGTAAAAAACCAGATCGAGGAAGCCGCGGCGAATCTGGCCGTTCTTACCGCGAGGATCGAGGTCCAGAGGCAGAATATCCGCCTCGAGGTTATCCAGGCACAGCTCAATCTCCAGGAAGCGGCAGAGAGGATAGTCGCCGCCGAACGGTCCATCAGAAAGGCCGTGGACAATGTCGAGCTCGCTCAGGGTAGATATGTGCACGGCATCGGCAATTCCATCGAGGTTGCAGACGCCCTCTTGGCCCTGAACCAGGCCCGGCTTGCCCACTTGGCTGCCCTTTACGATCATAAAATCTCCTGGGCTAATATGGAGAAGGCGGT
>JAXMLI010000329.1:0-7429 GCA_034368785.1 Smithellaceae bacterium
TGGGCTTCAAGAAAACGACACTTGGGGCAGGTCTTGAAATTTAGCGTTTTGCATGGATGGAGAGGTAGCTCTTTACCGAGGCAGCCAATATCTCCGCTTCCCTCTTAAATACAATGAAATCCTCTTTTGTAAACATCGAAATGGGATTGTAGTCCGCTTCTTCCCTGAATTTCATCAACTTTGAAAAGATTTGGGCCGCGCTCTTGTCTATTAAACCTTCCCGTACGAAATGCATACCGAGAAGGCGAAGCGCACCGTCGTGACTCCTCGGTTCCAGACCTTTCGAGAACAGGAGCGCCCTGACATTATACAAAACGAAGTAGTACAGCCGTGATACGGCATCGCTGATATAGCCGTTTTCATATAAGAGTGTGGCGGCGGCGATGGCTTCCGTCGCCCTTTCAAGCTCTGCGCGTATATTTTTTCTCTGGTTGTCTTCCATCATAGGGGCACCCCCTCTCTCTCGATATCGGCGGCAATGCGCCGTTCGCGATTTTTAAGCAGCAGGAAATCCTCTTCCGACAGAATCAGGGTGGAGAGTGAACGGAGATATTCGAACTCAATGTCGGCCACCCGGCTCAGCATGCGATGCTTCATTTCCCGGGAGAGGCCGCGGACCACGATGGCAATATCCGTATCGGAATCCTCGCTGTAATCGCCGCGCGCCCTGGAGCCGTAAAGCACCATCTTGATCAGGCGATCGCCGGCGATTTCCTGTACATCTTTTTTTAGATCAACGAGAATCTGTTCCATTTTGTCATGGGGGTCAGGTCTTTAAATTTAGCGTTTTGCATGGAAATCAGTCCTGGGTTTTCAGGGCGGCGTGCAAAATTTCCATCTCCCGCCGATATTCCCGCAGGCGGTCGTACACGACCAGGGCGTCCGCCGCGTTGTACGTGTGAGGCATCCGGTTGCGTGCGGAAAGCATATGAGACCTTTGCACAACCTTTCCGTTTTTTATGTTTGCTGCAAGAGGTGTTCATTAAAATACGTGGTTATTCAATGATAACATATTAATATTGTTTGCAATATGTCTATTTTCATGCCATATTTCCTTCAAATTCATCCCCCTGGAGGACCTATGGGCTTCAAGAAAAGGGAAACCAACCTGAGCTTCGCCGATGTCTCCCTCTTTTCTTCCATGGAACATAACCCTAGCCATCGCCAGGATGGAAGAGATCAACGCCATTGTGGCGTGGTCCGGGATCGAAAGCATTATCATGAGGAGTTATCCCGTCGGCAACAGCTACGAGGGAAACGAGGCCTATCCGCCTCTCATCCTTCTGAAAAGCCTTCTTCTTGAGCAATGGGTCCATATTGATTCCGATCCGGAGTTGGAAACCAGAGATTAACGACCGTATTTCATTCAAGAAGTTCCCGGGCCTTTCCTTCGATCAGCGTTCCCCTGATCAAAGTTCTCCCGTGACCTTGAATCGGATTGGACCGTGAGAAACAACGTTCCTCATTTTGGTCTCAAAGAGCATGCTTCCGTTGATACCCGTTACGGGTTTGTTCTTGCCACGGAGATCACCCCGGCTTCCTTCCATGACAGCCCCTATCTTCCTCTCTGTGTCATCGGCAGTTGTCATACCAAAGAACCCATCAGGAAAGTGTATGCAAAGGGTACTTTGGGGAAAGCAACAGAGACTTCCTCAATCTCAACAGGATCGCCGACGGCATCATGAGAAAGGCGTCCAAGGGAGAGGTAAAATGGACTCGTCATAACCCCTTAACCAGATTGGGAATCGGTTCGTCCACCAAATCCAAAAATGGCCTTCTGAAAATCAGCCTCAAAACTGAATGCCGGCGGAATTGTCGGCTGTTCAAAGCTCTCAGTGCCGATGAACAACCGCCTGGGGTAAAATGAACTCGTCACGGACCGGGGGTTGCACGGTCGTTTTACAGCCTCAAAGCCACTACCCTGGCAAACTCCGAAAAGTCTGCGAGGTGATATTTCACAATGCTATGCACAATGTTCCAGTTAATGCTTTAATAATTGTGAACCGCTATATTGCGAAAGCCCACGGCCTTTTTGAGATTGGCTGCCAGGGCACTGCTCAAAACGCCTTCTTGCGCTAGCACGTCAAACGTTTGGCCCATCGTGTCCGGCGGCGGCGTTTCCATTCCCGCAATCAAATGCACACCGATATCCACACAAATTTGCACCGCACGACTGAGGTTGAGCGAGACAATATCTTGAAGGTCAATATCCTCGATTAGCGAGGGGGCGTCCATTGGACACTTTGTTTCTATGCGCCGCAAACTGCGACGCAACGATTCCAATTTTTGCTCGACTACTTCCCGATCCATGCCATCCGCCTTTCCGCAAGCAGTCTGCTCCGATATGGCAAGAAGTCTGCCTGTTCAAATAGATGCCGGCTAATCAACTCCCCATACAGGGTGTCGCTACCCTGTATTCTTCTACCGTGCCGCACTATCTGACCAAGCAGCGGCTCAGCAACCACCTTCAGATCAATCAAATCAATGGTCCTTCCAGTATGTTCTGCTAACGCGCTGATCATGGCTATTTTTTCTTGGGCGGTCAGCGGTTGATGTGCGGCGACAGCAAGGTCCAGATCGCTATCCGGCTGTTGCCGACCCAATGCAATCGAACCGAACAACACCGCCAAGCGAAGCTGCGGAAATTCCCGCAGCACCTCTTTGATCTGGGCATCTATGGTCTGTTGCACGGGTGATGTTTTCATAGGGGTCTTTAAATTTAGCGTTTTGCGGGGGACCATTCCGAGAGCAACGACGGTGGCAGATCGCTGGCAATCATGACCAATCCCCCCTTGCCGGCAAATGCTTCAAACAGGGAAAATACCGCGCAGGCTGTTTGATGTCTGCTTTGCAGAAGCCAGATGTTATCGATGAACAAGGCGTCAAGCCGCATCAGGGATGTACGAAAGGCGTGATAGGTCCCCGTTTTGATCGCATCCACCATCGCCTGAATAAGATCAAGTACGCAACAATTCAATATATCGAGACCTTTTTGCACAGCAAAGTAACGGACCGCGGCTTGCATCAGCCTTGTCTTTCCTGACCCGGAGGGCCCGTAAAGAACGACGATCCCGGACGCGGGGAAACTTTTCGAGGTCATGTCCCATTCATCAGGAAGGGGTGATCGGTTCGTCTTTTTCACGGGATTAACCGTAGAATGCTTCAGCTTATTGAACCGGTGGAAATTCTCCACCAGTTCACTTTTTCCGGTTTTGAGAGCTCAACAACATACCCTGCGGGAAATTTGTCTGGATTATTGGTCACCGCTTTATTGACAACCTTTTGATACAGCTCCGCCCTCTGAGTTACATAAGGACTCCCCTACCGTGGCATTTTTACTGCCGGGCTGCTCAGTCTGTCGTTACGTTATGTTACCGCTGCGGTTCCGTTGCCCCGGAAGAGGGTCCGTTCTTCTGCGCCTCTTCCCGCAACTGCTGGATTTCCAGTTCCAACTGTTCGTATTCCCGCATCTTCCTCTGGAGAAAGCGGTAGGTCATCCGGCCCTTTTCCTCGATGCCCCCGGGGGTCAGGCAATAGAGATAGGCGGTTTTATTGCTGGATTTCTTGAAATTCTCAACCTTGACAAATCCCTTCTCAATCAGGGCGTTAAGGAGGAAGTTGACCTTCCCGAGGCTGATTCCCAGCCGGGAGGAGAGTTCACGCTGGGTCGTCTCGGGCGACCTGTCGATCTCCCGGAAGATGAGGAGATCGATCTCGTTTTCAGGTTGATCATGCGTTTGAACGGACATCCATTGCTCCATCGTGTTCATGGCGTGAACGATGGCTAGCAGCTAATCAAATTGTTCTGGAAAGTCAAGATGAATTTTTTGGAACAGGTAAAGATTCAGTTACAGGGGGAGCCAATTGCAAGACGCACGGTAAAGACGGCCACGACGGAGCCTGGCCCTCCAAAAGGCGCCGAAAATGACATGTTTTTTAGCAAGCCTCCACATCGGAGGCGTCGATCTTTACCGCCGCGCCCTGCTTGAGGATATCGATGGCGACGACGAATAAATGTCGGTCGCGTTTTTCGATCAGATAGCCGGAGGCCCCGGCCAGGGGACCGCGGACGATGTTGACCTGCTGGCCCTCCTTCAGATACGGATATGGATCGAGGGGCGCCTTGGTTGCGATCAGTTTCTGGAGTGAGGCGATCTGGCCGTCCGGCACGGGCAGGGGCTGGGTTGGGGTGATGCCCAGAAAACGCACCACGCCGTACATTTTCAGAATATCCACCATGATGGCCGGTTTTTTCGTTACGTGGACGAATAAATAACCGGGGAAAAGGGGGAAGGCGACGAGCTTCTTGCGATCCTTCCAGCGCCGGAGCCGCTCGACCAGGGGTAGAAACTCCTCTATTCCCGCGCCGATCAACTGTTCCCGGACGCGGTATTCATGCCGGGAGCGCACATGGAGGGCGTACCACCTGGCGGTGTCTTCACTTTGATTCAATCCTTCCAAGATCATCGTAACAGACCTTCTCTTTCCAGATGCAGCCGGGAACAATCCGTACTCCGTCCATAGGTGATGAACTCGTAAAAAGTCGGAAAACCTCACATTTTGTCATTCCCGCGAAGGCGGGAATGACGGGTTGGGTACTTTTTACGAGGACGTCATAGGTTGTTCTACCTGTTATCTCAGGGAGCTGCGGGTAAAATAATTGCCCTTGCTAATATAGAACCGCGCCAGCCTATAACATGGTGGGTTTCTATCAGCAATACCAATCTGGCGGTTGGGTGTAAGATTCAGTTACATGGGGAGCCAAGTGCAAGACGCAGGGTAACGACGGCCACGACTTCGCTAGGCCCTCCAAAAGGCGCCGGAAATGACATGTTTTGGGGACTGGAGGGACGCGCTCCGTCGCGTCCGCTGGAGTTTTGCAAGAAACACAAGGGCAGGCAAGATTTGTCTTAACTCGGCCATTCAAGACTGAATCTTTATCCGGCGGCCGTTTTAAACGGAGTGATAAAAAAATCATTTTTATTGACCTGAGTCAAGGCATCAATTCTATGTTGTCGTTATATTACGATCAAATAACCCATGAGGAGGCAAAACATGAAAAGAAAGATCATCAACATCGACGAGGAAAAATGTAATGGCTGTTCCCTGTGCCTGCCGAACTGCCCCGAAGGGGCCTTGCAGATCATCGAAGGCAAGGCGCGGCTCGTGAGCGATCTTTTCTGCGACGGCCTGGGGGCCTGTCTCGGTCATTGCCCGGAAGGGGCCATCACCATTGAAGAGAGGGAAGCCGAGCCTTATGACGAGCGGCAGGTCATGGAAAATATCGTCAAACAGGGGCCGGAGGTCGTCAAGGCCCACCTCCAGCATCTGCGGGATCATAACGAGGCGGGCTACCTCAAGGAGGCGATGGATTATCTGCGGGAGACGAAAAACCTGCCGGCGGGTTTGGACAAGGCGTCGGCCTGCGGCTGCCCGGGGATGAAGGCGACGGATTTCCAAAAACCGGAGGGGAAAGAGACGGCGACCGCCGGTCAGGCGGCCTCCGAACTCTCGCAATGGCCCATCCAGTTTCACCTGGTTTCCCCCATGGCCCCCTACTTCCAGAAGGCCGATCTGGTCCTCGCGGCCGATTGCACGGCCTTCGCCCTGGGGAGTTTTCATGCCGACTACCTCAAGGGGAAAAGGCTGATTATTGCCTGTCCCAAACTGGATTCCGACCAGGAGATCTACCTGGAAAAACTGGTGGCCCTGATCGACGAGGCCAAGATAAATACCCTGACAGTGGTGATCATGGAGGTGCCCTGCTGCGGCGGGCTGCTCAATCTGGCCAAAAGGGCCATGTCCATGGCGAAACGCAAGGTGCCGATCAAGTCTGTCATCGTGGGGGTTCGGGGTGAGGTTCTGAACGAAGACTGGGTGTAAAGGCTTTTAGATTAGAGCAGGGGAGGTAGGATCATGCAATGTCCCGGACAAGATAGTCGTAACTGGAAACCCGATGCCATCTTTGAGGTCCCATGCGGAAACTGTGGTGCGGCCATGGAGTTCTTCAAGGATGAGTCGGTCCGGAAATGCAAGAAATGCGGCAACAGGATGGTAAATCCGAAGATGGATTTTGGCTGTGCCGCCTACTGTAAATATGCCGAGCAGTGTCTGGGTTCGCTCTCCCCCGAGCTGCTGAGTCAGCGAAAGGAACTTTTCAAGGACCGGGTGCCTATGGAAGTAAAGAGGTACCTGAAGGGAGACACAATAAAAATCCCCCACGCCATCAAGGTGGCCCGCTACGCCGAGGAAATCCTTAAAGGGGAAAAGGCCGACCTGGCGGTGGTCGTCCCGGCCGCCTATCTCTTGCACATCGGCATCCTGGAGGCGGAAAAGAAACAGGAAAAGATCGATCCGACGGTTCTGGCCCGGGAGGGACCGCCTGTCGCCAGGGAGATCCTTCAGGCGCTCGACGCCGACGAGTCGCTCACAAACGAGATCTGCCGGATCATCAGCCGGCAGGATCAGTCCGGTGCCGAGGAGACCATTGAATTCCAGATTGTCCTCGATGCCGAAAAGATGGTATCCCTTGAAGAGCAAATCGAAGCGGGGATCGGGGCAGAGGAACTCCAGGGAGAGATCGCCTCGTTTTTGACCGCTGCGGGTCGACGGTTGGCCGCCGAAGTTTTGCTGCCCCGGGATAAGCCGTAGGAGGGGTAAAACCTTGCTTTCAATCTCATCAATATCCCGGGGTTAAATCGAACCAGTCATTCAAGGGCTATGAACAAAATCCAAGACAAGCCTCTATTGAGATAGTTCAAACAAGTGATGACGATCCCAAAGGGTGATGCCCCGATCTTTAGCAAAGGTTGTTGCATCAGCGGTGAAGCCGCCGGGAGCAACCGCCAGGCCCCTTATGCCAGCGATGTTCTTCGGAAGAACCCCATTCAGGGCTCTTATAACATCAACACCCACAGGGGATGCATGATTCTTACATTGAATGTACAGAGTTGTCTCTATGCCAATATCATCATCCCGCCGGGCGATCAGGTCAACACCTCCATCGCGCGTCACTGGCGTGGTTTCCACTCGCCAATTCTTTTGTTCCAATAGTCGTTTCACATGTCCCTCAAATTCCACGCCGCCCATTCCGGCATAGTTTCCTGTCGCGGCAGCTCTACGTTTCGGTTGTTTTAAACGCTCGGGAGGGACCAAACCAAACAAGCCGAAAATCTCTTCGCTTGACAATTTAGACTTCAGATCAATGGAAACACTGTCTACCAAATCATCAAAAAGCAACTGTTTCTCTTTTAATATCTTTTCAATCCTCTCTTCAATCGTATCTTCGATAATATATTTGTAAACATTTACAGAATAAGTTTGGCCCAGACGGTGAGCCCTGCCGTCGGCCTGATGCTCGACAGCAGGATTCCACCAGCGGTCAAAATGAAATACATACGAAGCATCCTGTAAATTAAGCCCTTGTCCA
>JAXMLI010000330.1:0-7943 GCA_034368785.1 Smithellaceae bacterium
CGTTCTTTGTCAGGAGCTTCATGTCATATGAGAGATAGAAGCATTTTCTGACAAAGGCGAAGAGCTTTTCATCTTTGTCACGCAGATAGTCAAAGGCGAGCCTGGTGACAAAGAAAGCGGGATCAACGAAAGGTTGCTTTCCTCCCGCCAGGATGTGTTTTCGGAAGCTGTGGCAGAGCAGCTCATCCGCGGGGGAAGTCACGACCATCCGCAAGAGGATCATCTTGATGATGGACTTGAGCGGTTGGGTCAGGGACTTGTTGAATTGCCAGAGGGTCGCCCCGAAGTATTCCCGGGGGGCCACCGTTTCGATATTTCCCAGATCGAGGAAGTCATGGTCGCTTTCTCCGTCCCGGGCAAAGCCGCTTGCCGTCTCCTCATAGGAAATATCGCCCTCCGGGCTCCAGCAAACCCACCAGAGGGGGATCATACCGCAAATCAGGATGAGCGTACGGTAAAATTCTTCTTTAAGTACGTTTTTCTGGGCGCTGCCCGAGCTTTCCAATTCTACCTGGCCAAAATTGCCCTCCCTGATATCCTCAACATTACAGAGGAAGAAGAATACGGGCATTCGAATCTGGGTATCGAGCCAGTCCTTGATCAGACGCGCCTTCTCTTGCAGTTGCTCCCGCAAACCATCATTAAAATCATCTCTTCTGATACAAATCCAGATGTCGCAGTCGGACCTGGAGGTTTGGCCGATACTGCCGGCGCTGCCGATGGTATACAGACCCTGGATCCAACGCACGGAGGAAAAGGGTTTGAGTAGCGAGGCCTCGCCCCGGAAGGAAAAACGACGGTGAAAGGCCGGCTGTGACTGGATTATTTTTTTTTCGGTATTAATGTTTTTTACCTGGACAGGGTGGGCCAGATTCTTTACATAGCCTGGGAAGGCCGGATGGTTGATGCTCAAAAGCCAGGGAAGCAGGTACAAAATGACCTCGCTATCCCGGGGGGCGAGCCGGGAAAAGATATCCTTCCGGAATTCGTTATAGGCGAGAAAGGTTTTCCGGTTATCCATGATGATTTTAGCAGGGAGCACGACAAATTCCTTTAAGGGACCGGTTGGAGATTATACCGCCCCCGGTGAGATGAGCCGGGCGACAACGAGATCGGTTGCGCGGGCCGCGTGACCCCCGGTGCGGCGGGACATTACCTTCTACCGCAACATTCACGGTGAGTCAACAGGTGGATATTTTTTGAAGATCAGAATAATCCTCCTCTCCCCGGTGCGTTCGTTCTTTGTATCATGGCAGGAAAGGAACGCCAGGCCGACCGCAGGCGCGATGATTTGCGCCTGCGCCAGTTCGCCATCCAGGACCTTGCCGCCCTTCATCGCGATCATCATTCCGTTCGCGGCGAGAAGGTACGCGGAATACCGGACAAGTTCCGGTAGTTTGAAGGCTGCCCGGGAAATAACGGCATCGAAGCCATGCCGGTATTTGTTATCCATCAGGATGCTTTCCACCCGTTCGTTAATTACCGTCGCCTGAGGCAGCCCAAGCAGACGGATCGCGTGGTTTAGAAAAGATGACTTCTTCCGGGATGATTCCAGGAGGAAAATCTTCAGTTCCGGAAAGACAATCTTGAGGGGCAAACCGGGGAACCCGCCGCCGGCCCCGAGGTCCAGCAGGGTTCCTCCCCTATTGAGGACAAAGGGCGCGGCGGAGAGTGAATCAAGGAAATGCCTGCTCCATAGTTCCTGGGGCATCTTGAGGGAAACGAGGTTAATCTTATCATTCCAGCGGAGCAATTCTTCCTCATATCCAGCAAACGAAGAGAGGGCGCTGTTTGAGATTACCAGGCCGTAATTCAAGGCCCCGCTGGAAAAATCAGCAAGGAGCTTTTCTCTCGTCTGGTTGTTCCGGCTTATCATAACATGCCTCATCTTAAGATTTTAATTATACCACGATCGCCTTGTAGCAGAGAAAAGACATTTTTTCCATCTGCGGCGTAACAAGGGGTGGAAAAAACGCCCCGATGACTGTATGATAAACGAGTGCGGCTCCAGTGAGCAATTCCCGGCAATCAAGGCAAGCGGCCAGATTAGATATGGGAGGTGAATCCATGAAAAAGCGGGAATGGTCCGATGAAAAGTCAGCGGAAATCACCCCGGAGAGGGTTTATCTCAACCGCAGGGATTTTATCGTGGGAGCCGGGGCCATCATGCTGGGGGCGGCCGCGGCGGATCATATCTTCCCGACGCCTGCCGAGGCCGGAGACGGACTGCCCATCAGTCGAAGGGTTCCCGGCCCGGCGGGGGAATTACTGACTGCCCGGGAGGAGGCCACCAGCTTCGTAAATTATTACGACCTGGACTTGAATAAAGAAGAGGCCGTAAAATATGGCGCCCGGCTTCGCACCCGTCCCTGGACGGTGACGGTGGATGGCCTTGTTCGGAAGAAAAAGACCTTCGACATTGACAAGCTTATGAGGCGTTTTCCGCTGGAGGAACGGGTTTACCGGCACCGGTGCGTGGAAGGCTGGTCGATGGTAATTCCCTGGACGGGTTTCCCCCTGGGGGAATTCATCAAACTTTGCGAACCTGCCGCCTCGGCCAGATATGTGGAATTCTACACCCTCCACGATCCCAAACAGCTGCCGGGTCAACTCTCGGCGATCCTTTCCTGGCCCTATATGGAAGCCTTACGAATGGACGAGGCAAGGCACCCCCTGGCGTTGCTTGCTGTTGGCATGTACGGGCAGGTCTTGCCCGGCCAAAACGGGGCGCCGATCCGACTGGTGACGCCCTGGAAGTATGGATTTAAAGGCGCCAAGTCCATCGTCCGGATACGATTTGTGGAAAAGATGCCGGCAACCGCCTGGATGAAGGCCATCCCGACGGAATATGGTTTTTTCGCCAATGTAAATCCCCAGGTGGATCATCCCCGCTGGAGCCAATCCAAGGAAAACAGAATAGGAGAGGAAGGGCTCCGGGAAACCCTCATGTTCAACGGCTATGGTCGGGAGGTGTCGTCTCTTTATGCGGGGATGGACCTGAAAAAGTATTTTTAACCGCCTCAGAGGCGACAAATCCGCATCAAGGAGGTTTGGTCATGTCAAAACCGGTATACCCCACCCAAGAAGGCCTCTGGTCGGAGGGGAAAAGGACAGACGCGGGTTATGATAAAGTCCGCCTGGGAATGCCCTATCCCGCGGCGGTGGCATCCTTTCGGCGGGCCACCCGGGAGAGAGATGATTTTGATTCGGCCACCCTCCTGGTTTGGGGTACTATGCAGGCCACCGCGGTTCTCAACATCCTCAAGGCGGCGGAAGAGAGTTTCGGGGAGGCCGGCCAGGTCATGGTGCGCCGGGCCATCAATGCCGCCGGTTATGAAGCCATGAAGGGATTCATGGAGGGGTCGGAATTTCCCGAGGACATGAACGAGATAGACCTGATCTCGTTCATTGTGACCGGCCTCAACACGGTGCTATACGCCTCCCTGGAGCGGCCCCGGGTGGTCTCGGATTCCCGCTGCGAATTCGATATCCTCTGGTGTCCCCATCAGGACCGCTACAGCGCCTTTGATTGCCGGGTTCAGCGATACTTTGTGGAGGGTATGTTCAACGCCCTGGAGGAACTGGGGAAGGGGGCCTTTACCGCCCGGGTGGAGGAGCTGATTCCCCGGGGCGGCGCCTGCTGCCGCTTTGTGGTGGAGAAAATAGGGCAAGCCGGACGGAACCCCTGGCATGAATATTCAGATACGCTTGAGCGCCGCGCCCTGGAGAAGCAGCGCCGCGAAGAAGAAAGGCGATGACCTGGCTACTCGGGCGGGGCGGCAAAAAGGTACGTCCCTCAGCTGGCGTCAGGATTTTTCTTGTTTCGCTGCCCCTGATCATCGCCGGGATGACCTTTTTTCTGTTGCCGCCGGTTTCGCAGGATCCCTCCTATCATCGGTTTGCCGATCAGCGGGAAATATGGGGGGTAACAAACTGCTTCAACGTGATTTCAATATTCCTCTCCTTCTGGTCGGCCTGACCGGCCTGTTCCGTCTGCGTATGTGCGGGAACAAGGCCGGATCATTCGAAGAGCCCATAGAGAGGGCGCCCTCTCTGGTTTTTTTCGCCGGAATTGCGCTTACGGGGGTTGCCTCGGCTTGGTATCACCTGTCGCCGGACAATTACCGCCTCATGTGGGACCGTCTTCCCATGACGCTGGGGTTCATGTCTCTCCTTGCCATTATCTTGGCGGAGCGGGTCAGCCCCGGCATGGCCAGGAGTATTTTTGTCCCGCTACTGCTCCTTGGCCTGGGCTCTGTGGCTGGCTGGTACGTCGGGGAGGAACAGGGGCGGGGCGACCTCCGGGCCTACGGTCTCGTCCAGTTTCTCAGTCTCGCGCTGATTTGCGCCCTCCTGGTTTTTTCCCCCTCCCGCTACAGCCACGGGCAGTATTTCACCCTGGCGGTGGCGATTTACCTCGTTGCCTTTCTGGCCGGAGAGGTTTTCGATCAGGAGATATTTTCCCTGACTCAGACGGTAAGCGGTCATACGGTAAAGCATCTGCTGGGCGGATTGGCGGTTTATCCGCTCCTGGTAATGCTCGGACGGCGGCAGCTGATCCATACCGAATAAAAGAGGATAATTTTTCCCGCAGGTCAAATCAGGTTCTTCCGGCGGTTTATAAGTTGGATTGGGACCTGCCAGGGGTCCCGCAGGAAAACCATTTTATCCCCCGAGGGATGAGTAACTATTTCCGTCGCCTGAGTGGCGCCGGCAGCGACCAACCGGTCCCGCACCGCTTCCACATCCTCCACATTAAAGGCAATATGGAGAACAAGGGGAGCGATGGCCGCGTAATCAGGGACGGCAGCCGCGGGATTATTGTACAGTTCAATCATGCTCTGACGGGCCTTGTCGGCGAGAAAACGGATATAAGGCGAGGCGGGATCTGCCCGGACAATCTCCATTTCCAGGTTTTTTGCGTACCACTCGGCCATTTCCCGGGGCTCATTTACATTGAATGCGACATGTTCGAGTTTCATGATCTTTTCCTTTCCGGTGTTATTTGCGGACTCAATACAGACTAAGATCAGCCTTGTCAAGGAGGCAAAAATGAGATGACAAAAATGAGGCGTACGGGACTTTTTACCGTTCCGTCAGGCTTGAATAAGTGGTAATAAGAAAATGACGCTAAACAGCCGTGAGAGGAGGACAATTATGTTGAAGGCAAGAGATATCATGACGAAAGAGGTGACAACCGCGAGTCTCGACATGCCGGTTGGCCAGGCGGCGAAACTGCTGGTGGAGCGACACTTCAATGGACTGCCCGTGGTGGACGCGGAAAACCGTCTGGTTGGCATCATCTGCCAGAGCGATCTGATTGTGCAGCAGAAAAAGATCCCCCTGCCGTCCTTCTTTATTCTCCTGGATGGCATGATTCCTATCTCTTCCGAGCGGAAGATATCCGAAGAAATCGAGAAGATGTCGGCCCTTACGGTTGCGCAGGCCATGACGGTCAACCCCCGGGTGATTGATCAGGAAACTACCCTCGAGGAAATTGCCACCATTATGGTGAAGGAAAATGTCCATACCCTGCCGGTGGTGGAAGAGGGGAAGCTGGTGGGCATTGTGGGCAATGAAGATGTGCTCAGGACCATCATGCCTGCGATGACGGGGATTTAATGATGGTTCCGAGCGTAGATCAAATCCGCTACGATCTCTGAGCCCTTCACCCCGAAGGACGGAAAAGACGGCAAGAAATACCCTCTTGGTACTTCTTGGCCTCCTTATTCTTTTGTCTTCGGGAGCCGCCGGGGGTTACCCGCCCCCTTTCGGCAGGCAAAATTCCGGATACAGCCTTTGCACGCATTCGGGACATAAGCCGTGGCTGAACTCCGCCTCCGAATGTTCCATCACATACACCTCGACCGCTTCCCAGTATCCCTGGTCGTCGCGGATCTTCTTGCAGCCGCTGCAGATGGGGATCATCCCGCGCAGCGTTTTTATCCTGGCAAGCGCATCCTTCAGCTCGTTTCTGAACTTCTGGCGTTCGATGGCATACGTCAGGGAACGGGCGAGGAGATTTCCGTCCAGCAGATTCTTCATCAGGTAGTCCTGGGCGCCTTCCTGCACCGTCCTGATGCCGATGGTCTCGTCTTTTTCCCCGCTGAGGACCACGATGGGGACATCGGGGGCGTGTGCGTATGCGACAATTTGTCCTTGACAAGTAACCTGTGATTGATTACATTGCGGCCATGTTCAAGGTATCGGTGAAAAAGAAGGCACTCAAAGAAGCTGGAAAAATGCCTGAATCAGTTCAGGAAAATCTGGCGGCGCTGGTTGAAGACTTACGAGAGAAAGGCCCTGTCCAACCCAACTGGCCGAGTTACAGCAAGATCGGAAAAGAAAAGTATCATTGCCATTTAGCCAGGAAGTGGGTGGCGTGTTGGTATTGTGAAGACAAAGCTTTGATTATAGAGGTGTATTATGCAGGCAGTCGTGAAAACGCCCCATATTGAGATCAGCGTCAGAGGCGCGGCGATTCCAGCGAAGCTGATGAGTGTCTTAAAGGAAGAGTATGGGCAGGAACTTAGCCTTGTCGAGGATGACGGCGATGAGCTTGTCGATGTCTTTGAGACGCCGTGGTACAAAGGAGTTAAAGAAAAGATGACGCCGGGCACATATCTGCGCATCTATCGCGAGAACAAGGGGCTGACGCAACATCAATTAGGAGAAGCACTTGGTAAGGTTCCCCGGCAGCATATTTCCAATATGGAGCGTGGGCGCAGAGCGATCAGCCTTAAAATGGCCAGGAAGCTTTCGTTGCAGCTTGGGGCGCCGCTTGAAAAATTCATCAAAGCGAACGAGGAATAACTATGGAAACGTTCTTTGGCAGATGTTTGGACAATTGGGGACATCTAATTACTTCAAAAGCAACTAAGCAAGCCTGACCCCATGCTGACCCCTTCCTTGACAAACTGCAAGTAGCAGCGTCTATCAGCATCGCTTTGGAAAATAGCCATAGAGCGTACACCCCGCTGGGTGAGGTGGTGTGGATAACCGACAGCGATTATTCTCGATAGGCGAGCCATGACCGGATGCGTAGCAGCTTCAAGGGGGGATGTCAATAATAAATAGTACTATGTCCCCGGAATGCCGCGGAATACCGTACCTATTTTTCAAACGTGTGGATGTTGATACCGAGCGCCTTCAGCTTAGCGGCGAATTTTTGGTCGAAAGTCACCACCATTGGTCCGCTTCTGGTCTTCCCGGCTGCAGCAATAAGGGCGTCACCGAAATCTGGGATCGGGTCGGGCCACCAGGACAGGATTGTACTAAAATCTACTTCCTGAATGACCTCAATGCCCGGCATTTCGATAAGATCCTTAATCATCCTGCCGATCTCCTCTTTGGGGACCTGGTAGATTCTGTCCAGCACATAAATGAACTCGGTCAAAACATGCTGATGGCAGAAGATCACCGCCTTCATGTGTGCCGCCAATTCGAACAGCGGGGCAATTTTTTGCTGCTGTTCCAGGTTCCGATCTGTAACGAAGGAAATCAGGGCATTCGTGTCAATGACGTATCGCCTCACCGGTATTTCTCCATGCGGAGATTTCGGGCAATGACCATGTCGCCGGCAATGTCTCCCTCTCCGGTTTTTACGGCATTCCTGTACTTCAAGAAATTTCGTTTTGCGAGATAGAGGGTGACTTTACCCTTTTCCAGCTTCCATTCCAGAGCGTCTTTTACAGAAAGACCTAGACTCTCGCGAATGTCTTTGGGAATAGTTGTTTGATATTTGGACGTAATGAGAGATTGCATATCGTTGTCCTCCTCGTGTGATTCCTTACGAATATAGAATAATGTAAGGAGTCATGCACGTCAAGCCTAATTGTATCGTTTCTTTCGGCGTCATGCGCATACTGACCGACCAGTTGAACGCCCATCAACCCTGGGGGGGAATTCGGGGACATAATACCTGTGCGGCCGGGCAAGGTCGT
>JAXMLI010000331.1:0-6913 GCA_034368785.1 Smithellaceae bacterium
GAGGGCGGGAGCGGCGAAATCAGGATAAAGATGAATAAGGGTGAAAATGGCGTCAGCATCATCTTTGAAGATAATGGCTTGGGGTTCCCGGAAGGCCTGGATTTTCGCCACACGGAAACGTTGGGGCTGCAACTCGTGAATATGCTCGTGGCCCAGCTTGACGGCAGTATTGAAATGGTCAGAAACGGCGGGACAAGTTACTTGATCACGCTGAAAACGGGAAAGGAAATATAATGCCAAAAGCAAAAATAATGATTGTGGAGGATGAAGCCATCGTCGCCAGGGACATTCAGAAGAGCCTGGAACAGATGGGCTATGTCGTCTGCGCCGTAGCATCATCGGGAGAAGAGGCCGTGCAAAAGGCGCGTGAAACCCGACCCGATCTGGCATTGATGGACATTGTGTTAAAAGGGGAGATGGACGGCATCAGGGCGGCCGAGCAGATCACCGCGCTTTTCCAGATCCCCGTCGTCTATCTTACCGCCTATGATGACGAAGATATTTTGCAGCGGGCAAAAATAACCACGCCTTACGGGTATATCATCAAACCATTCACCGACAGGGAACTGCACATCGCCCTGGAGATCGCCCTTTATAAAAAACAGGCGGAAATCAGAATAAGAAAGACGGAACACTGGCTGGCCGCCGTACTCCGGAGTGTGGGCGACGGGGTGATCGCCTCGGACAAGGAAGGGCGGATAACCTTCCTGAACCAAATGGCGGAAAAGCTGACGGGCTGGAAACAGGAAGACGCCTTCGGGAAAAATCTGACGGAAGTTCTCCAGATTAAAGACGAAGAACTGGGGAGCCTGGAAAAACATCTGATAGAAAAGGTAATTACCCGGGGGCTGATCATCAATCTGCTGGAAGACCGCCTGCTCGTGGCCAAAGGCGGCGCGGAGATACCCATCGACGACAATGTGGCGCCCATTAGAGATGACGCGGGGGAAACCGCCGGCACGGTACTCGTCTTCAGGGACATCACCGAACGCAAGCGGATGGAGGAGGAACTGCAACAGGGCAGCGACCGCTTACGGAAGGCATTGGCGGCAACTGTTCAATCTATCGCATCAGTGGTGGAAACCAGAGACCCTTACACCGCCGGCCATCAGCGGCATGTAGCCGATCTGGCCCGTGCCATTGCGACGGAGCTGGGTCTTGCAACTGAACAAATTGACGGCATCCGTATGGCAGGCACAATTCATGATATCGGCAAGATCTCCATTCCCGCTGAGATACTCAGCAAACCCACAAAATTATCCGGAATTGAATTCAGCCTGATCAAAGTGCATTCTCAGTCCGGACATGACATCTTGAAAGACATCGATTTCCCCTGGCCGATTGCACGGATCGTGCTGGAGCATCATGAGAGGATGGATGGTTCCGGCTATCCGCAGGGGCTAACCGGAGACGGGCTGCTTATCGAATCCCGGATCATTGCCGTGGCCGATGTGGTAGAGGCTATCGCCTCCCATCGTCCCTACCGGCCCGGATTGGGAATTGATACCGCCCTGTATTAGATTTCCAAGGACCAGGGCGTTATCTATGACCAGGAAGTTTTGATGGCCTGTCTATATCTCTTCCGGGAAAAACGATTTGACCTTTCGCAGTGGTTAATCTGATACAATGCGGCATAATTACCTGAAAATATGCCGTTGACAATTTCCTGTATTAACGATTAGATACAATCATGATTCTTCATTCGTGGAAGCTTCACCCCGCGGAGGCGCCCCATGCCACTGGTAGTTTTTTATTTCCAACTCCACCAGCCCTTCCGACTGCATCCCGATGCCGACAGGTTTCTCTGGGATGACTTGAACGGTGATGTTTTCAAAAAGGTCTCAGAAAAATCCTATCTGCCCGCCTTGGAGATGTTCAAAAATCTGATCTCAGATCATGGGGATTTCAAGATTACCCTCGGAATATCCGGGACATTCCTTGAACAGGCCCAGATGTACGAGCCCCGGGTGATAAAGCTGCTGGAAGGGCTCCTCAGGGCCGGTGAGGATAGTCAGGTCGAGATTCTCGGCGAGACCTATTATCATTCCCTCTGTGGTCTCTTTTCCGATCCCTCGTTACGGGAGTTCCGTGATCAGGTGCGCCTGCACGGTGATACACTGAGAAAACTCTTCGGCGTGGTTCCCACCTCCTTCCGAAACACCGAGCTGATGTACAATAACCGCATCGCCAAAGCGGCGGCCGAGATGGGTTATCGTTCCATCCTCTGTGAAAAGCGGGCGGACATGTACGCCTCCCGGGAGAAGCCAATTTCGCCCAATGCGGTATTCCGGGCCAAGGGATGCGACCTCCTCGTAATCCCCAGAAACAGGGAACTTAGCGACGATATTGCGTACAGATTTACCGGCAACCCCGTGTCCCCCGAGGATTACGCGCGGGCCTTGGCCGAAATAGACGGCGAAGCGGTCCTCCTGGGTTACGATTTTGAACATATCGGCGAACATATCTGGCGAGAACGGGGCATATTTGAATTCTGGCAGGGCTTGCCCGCCGCGCTCCACGAACATGCCAGCATCGTCCAGGCCGTTCCCGCCGAGGTGGCGGACCACTTTCAGGATACAGACTGTCCAGTCGTAGATATTCATGCCCTTTCCACTTCCTCCTGGGCGGACGAAACGCGGGATACAAAGGGTTGGCTGGGCAACTTTACCCAGTACAGCCTGTTTAAGGAAATAGAAGGGCTTGAAGAGCGGGCCAGAATCGCGGGCGGTGATATCCTGCTCAAATGGCGGCATCTCACCACCTCCGATCAGGTGTATTTTCTCCATGAGGGCTTCGGCGAGGATCATGCCGTTCATTCTTACTTCAATCCTTATGGCGGTTCCATTGCTCAGGCGTACCATGTGCTTACCAGGAAAATAGATCACCTTGGTTTTGCCGTGGAGAGATTTCTGGTGCGGAAAAGGCCGGTCAGGACGGCGGTCCTGATCATCACCCCCGAGACCGGCAGGTTGCCCGAGGATATGGGGGGGCTGGCCAAATTCATTTCCGGCAAGAGCGGCGGACAGGGCGAGGTGGTGTCCGCCTTGTGCGAAGGACTTTCGGGAAGGGGCGTTGACGTCCATCTGGCGACGCTGAACCTCAAAAAAAGGTTTCAGCGGGAATCCGGCATGGATGAGAAAGAGTGGCGGGAAATGAGGTACCGGATCGATCCGGCGAACATCCACCTGGTCGGATCATCGGTATTCGCGGAAAACCTCAGCGCCTATGAGGGTGACCCGTTGAGAACAGCCGCGGAGTTCCAGAAGGAAATAGTGAACAATCTGCTGAAGGATATCCGGGCGCATCATCAGGGTAAACTTATCATCCACAGTCATGACTGGATGGCCGGGGGAATCGTTACCGCCTACGCCAAAGCCCGGGGATTGCCGGTTCTCCATACGGTCCACAATGTGTTCACCGCTTACCTGCCCCTTGATTACCTCGCGGGGGTAAATATTGCGAATATTACGGATAATCTTTTCTATTTCAATGCTAATGGCAGGTTATACATCGACTGCCAGGCGACGGCGATCAAAAACGCCACGCTGATTAATTTTGTGGGAGAACAATTTCTAGTCGAAGTGGTCAACGATTATTTTCTGGATCGGCTGCTGGTTCCTCCCGGCGTCCGCAAAGAGGTGAAGGCCAAGTATGAGAATGACGAGGCCCATGCCATCATTAACGCGCCCTCGCCGAACATGTATCCGGAGCGATCCCCCCATCTCGTCCTGCGCTATGGACCGGACGATGACGTCCTGGCGGCGAAGAGGGAGAATCTCCTGGAGTTTCAGCGGAGAACCGGTCTGAAGCAAAACCCCGACGCGATCCTTTTCTTCTGGCCCTCCCGGCTCGATCCCTTTCAGAAGGGGGTCGAACTCCTCGAAGAGGTAGCCATCCCCTTCGTGAACGCCCATCGGGAGGTCCAGCTCGCGATCGTGGCGGATGGCATCGGTTTGGAACGAACCCATCTGGAAATCCTCGGCGCGATGGCCTTCACCTCCGGGGGGCGTATCGCCTGTTACCCCTTCCGGGAGGACCTGTCCATGCTGGGTTACGCCGCGGCCAACGATGTCTTCGGGGCGTCCCTTTACGAGCCCTGCGGCCAGATCGATCAGGTGGGGAACATCTTCGGGGCGACGGCAACAAATCGGGATACGGGCGGTTACCACGACAAGATAAAAGAACTAACCCTGAAGCAGGACGGTGCGCCGGAGGATGCGGGAAATGGCTTCCTCTTCCGGGACTATGACGCCGGCGGGCTCCGGCACGGGCTGGAAAAAAGCCTCGCCTTCCACCGAAAGCCTCGAGATATCAGGGAAAGGGAGATAAAAAGGATCATGAGCGAGGCGAGGGAACGGTATCAGCTGGGCAATATGATAACCGGCTATATGAGGTTATATGAACGGCTGAACGGCGGGGAACCACTTTTTTAAGCTCTCCTTTCGCCAAGGGAATGAGAAGCGGGGCCGGTCATGGCCGGATGTGTCGTGAGTTGCCATTAAAATCAGGGAGGTGGAGTGATGTACAAAAAAATCATGGTGCCTTTGGATGGTTCGGAGCTGGCGGAGTGCGTCCTTCCCCATGTGGAGGAGTTATGCAAAGAGGGAGAGGAGAGGACGATTTATCTCGTCAGGGTGGTGGAGTTCTTCCAGCCCTATGTGGGGGATTACATCCTCGATGCCCGGGAGGTGGAAAGGATCGACCGGGAAAACCGTGCGGCGGCCGCTCGTTATCTTGAGGGGTTGTGCGGAAGATTAGCCTGCGACAAGTTGCGGGTTGAGCGGGCGGTACTCGAAGGGCGTGTGGCGGAAAAACTGGCAGACTACGCCCATGCCAATGAAATAGAACTCATTGTCATTGCCACTCATGGCCGTTCGGGGGTGAGCCGCTGGGTGAGGGGGAGCGTGGCCGACCGGATCCTCCATTTCTCCAACGTTCCCATCCTGATGATCCGCGCCCCCTGGATTGAGGAAAAGGACTGATTTCCCTCAGCGCTGTCCGGTTAGGCTTTTGCGTGGTCCTTAATTCCCTTTATTTGCAGTGTGCGTTAGCGAAGCGTGACGCACAAAATTATATTTATGGCGCGTTACTGCGAAAAGCCGCCTAACGCGCCCTACTGCCTGATTTCGGGCAATATTTCCAGGCTTGTCGGTGTCTTGATGATCAACTCGCCCTGCAGGTTCAGCTTGCCGAAGGGGGCAATTTCCCTCCGCCAGGTGAGCGTCAAGGGACCCGTCTCATCGGGCTGCGGGTCATGGTAGAGCGTACCCCTGACGCGCGCATCGGGAAATTGGGGTCTATTTTCCTCCAGCCTGATCCGGACAGCGTGATCGCGTTGATTCCAGAGGCGCGTCTGCCATTGCATGCGATAAAGGTATAGCGACCCCGATGTCTCGGTTATAATCCGCGGTTTGTGATAGGAATGACTGACGGACAGGCGGACCAGGGGATCCGCGCCAAATACCAGCTCAGCCGCCTGTCCTGACGATGAAAACGTCTCCTTCCCGAAAAAGGTTCCTTCTACCAGGTAGAGGGCGTCACCGGCCGGCAGATGGTGTCTCTGGGGGGGAGACACCAGGCCGACGAGTACGGCCCTGGCTGAGCTTCCCGTTCTGACCAGATGGAAGAACTCCGCCGGCCATGATTCCTCTCCCATGGTCAGCCGCGATCCGCCCTGAGCGACGATGGTTATATTTTCCAGGACGGCAGGCGCTGTACCGGAAAAAATCGAAATGCCCGGTTCCGGTTCATCCATCACCGTGATTGAATCAGTCTTTCCCTTTGGCATCCGGGTTTCCGGACGGGTCTTAATCGTCCATCCCGCGGGTGGGATGTTATCGGGTTCTTCACGGATTTTACCATCGGCCAGGGTAAGGAGGACCTGAGTCCAGTCCTGGCCGGTATCTTGCCATACCTCGGCGCCCCTGGTAACAACGACCTTGTTTTCCCGCAGCAGGGCATTAAACTGGTAATGGGGTCGCCAGCCACAGCCCCCGGTTTGGTAAGTGTAGCTCAGGGTTGTTTCGCTTACCGGCGGTCCGGTGAACAGGACGGAAACAAGCCAGCTATGCTCCGGTTTTTCTGTGGCCCGCTGTAGTTCTCCCTTCAATTGTTTAAGATGCTGGTCGATACGGTCGCCTTCCATCTCCAGGACAAGTTTCTCCTGGACCGCCTTTTTCAAGCCTTTACTGATTGTTTGAGAAAGATTCACCGCTTCGGCGCTGTTCTTTGCCCTGCCCTTTGCCTGGGTTTGCCAGAAAATGATCAGGCCTTCCAGGGCTTGCAGTGAAGATCGCAGGCGGATTCTTTCCTCTCCGGCGGCCTGGAGCTGTTTTTTAAACTCTCCGACCCGTTCATCCTGCTTGCCGGCATGGCGCTGGAAGGAAACATCGATTATCCTGAGCCGCGAGTCCGCAGGCCGGAAAAGGGTGAGCGACTTAGGAAGGGCAGTTTGAGGCAGGAAAAAGCCGGCCGTCCTGTGATCTCTGCCCTGGCTTACGAGCCGGACCTTTTTAATCTCCGTAACAATCGCCGCGTCAGGATAGAGGATCACCTCCCGCGGGTTTGGCCAGGCAAAACCCGGGCAAAGGAGGAGGGAAGAGGCGGCTATAAACACAATCAAAGTAACGCCGTTAATCATGGAACACCTCTCGAACGTCCGGTTGGGTAACTGCGCTTGTCCTTATCGGGTTCTTATTGAGGCACATCGTCTTTGCGAGGCCTTCCCACACACATTCAAGAGTGGCCTAAAACCCCAGTCTTCCACCCCTTCAAGGGGAGGGTCGGGGTGGGGATGGGGTTAAATGACCGCGCCGCCACGAGAAACCCCATCCCCCACCTAACCTCCCCCTTTAAGGGGGAGGAATTAAGCAGTGCCTACTCTAAAGTCACCTTGAAGGGGGAGGAATTAAGA